>CAZSOB010000216.1:0-3135 GCA_964608155.1 uncultured Desulfobulbia bacterium | reverse complement strand
ACCAGATCTGCCGGGAGATGCACCAATCCCTGATATTATACATCCAGTCGTAATAGGTGTTCTCCCAGGACTTGGGATGGAGGCGGATTCTGCCGTCTTTTACGGCGGCGATGGCATCTTTGGCGAGAGGTTTAATGGAGACAAACCATTGCTTGGATAACTGGGGCTCCACCACCGTATGGCAGCGATAACAGGTGCCAACTCCATGTTCATAATCTTCAACACTTTCCAGCAACCCGGCGGCTTCTAAATCTTTAACAATCTGTGCCCGGCACTCGAAGCGCTCCATACCCATATACTTGCCGGCCTGATCGTTCATCATGCCGTTGTCATCCATAATAACCAGCATTGGCAGATCGTGACGGCGGCCAATCTCAAAGTCGTTTAGATCATGGGCCGGGGTAACCTTCAGAGCTCCGGTGCCGAATTCTCTTTCAACATGGGTGTCGAAAATCAGCGGTATTTTACGATTGACGAGAGGCAGAATTACCGCCTTCTCCGCCAGCCTGTTATAACGTTCATCATCGGGATGTACTGCCACTGCTGCGTCACCGAGCAAGGTTTCCGGCCGGGTAGTGGCTACTGTCAGATGGCCGTCACCCGCGGCAAAGGGATAGCGGATATTATAGAGCTTACCCGCGGTGGGTTCGTGTTCCACCTCGAGGTCGGAGAGGGCGGTATGGCAGCGGGGACACCAGTTGATGATATAATCACCTTTATAGATCAGCCCCTCGTTGTAAAGGGTGGTGAACACCTTGCGTACCGCTTTGGAGAGCCCTTCATCCATGGTGAAGCGTTCCCTGTCCCAGTCGCAGGAACAGCCGAGGCGTTTGAGTTGATTAATTATCTGTCCGCCGGATTCGGCCCGCCATTTCCAGACCCGCTTGATGAAATCCTCTCGTCCCACAGCATGGCGGTCGGTGCCTTCGGCGGCTAACTGCCGTTCCACCACATTCTGGGTGGCAATTCCGGCATGGTCGGTACCGGGTACCCAGAGGACGTTCATGCCCTGCATCCGGCGGTAACGAACCAGGATGTCCTGCAGGGTATTATTTAAGGCGTGACCTATATGGAGTACTCCGGTGACGTTGGGCGGTGGAATGACAATGGAAAAAGATTCCCGGCCTTCGATCATCTGGGCGCTGAAGGTTTTTGCGCTTAACCATTCCTGGTACCAGCGCTCCTCTACCTCGTGAAATTCATAGGACTTGGGCAGCTCGGCGGCCTTGTCTGTTTTGTTATTGCTTGTCATTGGTCTATAGATTTTTTTGATTGTGAACAGCGAAGAAATTTATAATCAGTGGTGTCCGGTTAGAGTTTTTCATTAAGCCTGACAGATGGTTTTAGGCCGGGCGACAGATTAAATTTTTCCTCTACATCAAGGGGACTGAATTTTTTTCGCGTTTTTTTGCGAAAATCATTCTGTCCCCGAATCGAAGGCTGGAAAAATAAAATCTGTCCCCTAAGTACCGTAAGCATATTGAGTACAATGCACGTTCTTAACCGGACATTACTGATTTATAATGTTAAAACGGCGGAAATCTTTCTAAAATGCCGCTTTTTGGCTAATATGTCAAGCTCTGACTTGATGAGAAGATGATGATAACGGGAGGGATGGGTAAATTTAAAATAGTAGATATTGGGCTTGTGACTGAAAATCTTACAATCGACCGGGGTGTATATGGCTTCTTTTCAGGGAATCTGGACGATCTGGAAGGAACCAAGCTGCGGGATTCCTCCTTGAGTTTTACGGTGCCCTTCCAAAACTGCCAGGGTATCTCCGGGGCGCAGATACCCCCGGGATTGGGCCTCTTTTATAGCCCAGAAGACGATACCGTCCCGTCTTAGCTCTTCCTTGACAATCATGGGGGTTATATTTTTGTACAGACAGGCGTGCCGGGCTTCGTGAATAGAGTTGGTGGCCAGGAGAGCCGGGGTATTATGATTCCACTTGGAGACATGGCGGTAGAGACCATTACCAAAATCAATAACCAAAATGGCGCTGACTCCGCCCATGCTGACCGCGGCAGTAAGGGCGCTGTTTATCTCTGAACTTGCCGCCCTCCCGTTAACGCCGTTCTCCTCAGGTGGCCAATGGCGATGCCGTTCCGCCTCACTAACAATGGCCGCCATAGTCCTTACCACATTCACCGGGGCGATGCCGGCGGCAGTCTCGCCGGAGAGCATAACGGCATCGGTACCCTGGGAGATAGCCAGGTTGACATCAGTTACCTCCGCCCTGGTAGGCCGTGGGTTATGGGTCATGGACTCCAGCATCTGGGTGGCGGTGATTACCGGGGTATTATATTCCCAGCATAATTTTATGATTTTGCTTTGAATCCATGGCACCCTGGCGGCCGGCATCTCCACCCCGAGATCGCCGCGGGCGATCATGATGGCATCGGATATTTTTATAATCTCCTTAATATCGCGTACCGCCTCCGGTTTCTCAATTTTGGCTACTACCTTCAAGTCGCGTTTAGCGGCCTTTTTTATTATTGCTTTCAATTCCTTTATGTCAGCCGCGGAGCGCACAAAGGACAGAGCCACGAAATCTATGCTGTGATCCAGACCCCATTCGAGATCCGCCTTATCCTTGGCGGTGAGAGAGGGCAGAGATAAGGGGGTGGAGGGCAGGTTGATACCCTTGTGAGAGCCAAGAGAACCGCCGCTTATGACCCGGCAGCGCACCTCATCCCGGCCAGGATTTATGACCTTTAATTCCAGCATACCGTCATCCAAGAGAATCTGGTCTCCCTCCCGCAGGTCGGCCAGCACCTCCGGGGCAATGGTCGACAGGCGCTCCGAGGTGCCGATTATACTTTGGGCCTGAATGATTATGGGTTTACCGGCAGTGAGAGTAACGGCCCCGTTCTCCATCTCACCGACACGAATTTTGGGGCCGCAGAGATCCATTAAGACAGCCGTGGGGCGCTGCCATTTTCCCTCGGCCTGCCGAATTATATTTAAGGCCTGTTCATGCTCCTCGTAAGTGCCGTGGGAGAAGTTAAGGCGGGCCACATTCATCCCGGCGAGGAGCATCCGGTCTATGGTCTCCTTATTATGGCAGGCCGGGCCGATGGTGCAGACAATACGGGCCATCTTGTGGATATTTACCCGCGACTCGCTGGTGGT
>CAZSOB010000215.1:0-3139 GCA_964608155.1 uncultured Desulfobulbia bacterium | reverse complement strand
AGATAATGAAATTAATTAGGGCGGCCCGGCGCAGACGGCCTTCAAATTTACTCAGACCCTTGAAATCAATATTGTTAATCAGATACATGGCGCCCAGAACTCTGGCGTTAAACACCAGGAAGATGCCAAGGGCCAGATTGAAGAGATTGAAGGCCGCCTCAAGACCGCGCAGCGGATTGGCCCAGGTGACGAAATTATACTCGTTAAGGCGGAAATTGGCACCGGTGAAGAAGGTGCCCACCGCCGCTCCGATGAGTAATATCCCCAGGGAACCGTTGATAAAGAGAAACAGCTCATAGATACCCCGGCCTAACAGGTTGTCCGGTTTGGAACGGAATTCATAGCTCACCGCCTGTACCACAAAGGTGAAGAGAATCAACATCCATACCCAGTAGGCACCGCCGAAACTGGTGGCGTAGAATTTAGGGAAGGCGGCAAAGAGGGCGCCGCCAAATAGAACCAGGGTGGTAAAGGTTATCTCCCATTTCCGGCCCAGGGAGTTAATGACCAAACTTTTTTCAGTATCGCCTTTGGCGCATTGCCAGAGCAGGGTCTGACCGCCCTGGACAAAGGTTAAAAAGAGAAAAAGGGCTCCGAGCAGTGAGCAGATAAACCACCAGATCTGTTGTAGGGTTGTGGTATCAAGGTTGCCAATCATCTTATTTGTCCTCCGGGCCGATTTTTATCTGTTTGCTCATAATCCTTAACTCAGCGATCAGGAGCAGGGTAAAGAGAATCAGGAACATGAAAAAGCTGGTCTGCACCGTACCTGTGGTCAGGTTGGTACGGGCCACAGTAACTGGCAGCAGCCCCTGAATGGCCCAGGGTTGGCGGCCGACCTCCGCTACTACCCAGCCGGACTGAGAGGCAAGAATACTCAAGACAAACATGATGGTGCCGGGGAATAACAGCCAGCGCTGTTTATCAATATTACCCCTGAGACTGAAGAAGAGATAGGCCAGGAATACGGCCACAAATATACTGCCGAGAACCACCATGAAGTGGAAGCTGTAGAATGATATGGCCACGTTTGGTACCGCCTCTTCGGGACTGGTCAGATAACCGTAGCCGAGATATTTTTTGTGGCGGTTAAACTGGGCCAGGGCCGCGGCTGCCGCAGTCTCGTTGTGGGCGGCGCGTGCTTTTTTATAGGCGGCCAGCCCCTTGACGGCGAGACGGCCCTGACTCATTTTGTCGGCGGTGGACATGATGCCCTGCCCGGGATTGCCATAGATCAGGTCTTTGATGCCGGGCACGAAGCTGCCGGGTACCCGGTTGGCAAGGAGGGACAGGAGGCCTGGTATTCGAACCTCAAAGTCAAAGGCCTTGTTATTGTCACCAACTTTTTTGTTTAAATTGATGATCCCCGCCGCCACCAGCCCGGCGTTGTTTTGACCTTGGTAGAGGCCTTCAAAGGCAGCCAGCTTCATGGGCTGATATTTGGCAGCCTCAAAGGCAGCCTCATCACCGGTAAAGCCCATTAACATAGAGGCCAGCAGGCCGAAGACCGCCGCCACGATGATACTGCGGCGGGCCATTTTTATATGACGTTTCTGAAGGAGAAAATAAGAGGATATGGAAATGACAAAGAGGGAGCCAACCATGAAGCTGGTGCTGGTGGTATGGGTAAATTTGGAGACCGCGACGGGGGAGAGAATTATGTCCCAGAAATTATGCATCTCAAAACGGGCCGTATCGGGATTGAAGGCCATGCCGACGGGATGCTGCATCCAGGCGTTGGCCACCAGAATCCACATGGCCGAGAGGCTGGAGCCAATGGCCACCAGCCAGGTGGAGAGGAGATGAAAACGCTTGGAAACTCGGTCCCAGCCAAAGAACATGACGGCGAAGAAGGTGGCCTCCATGAAAAAGGCCAGTATGCCCTCAATGGCCAGCGGCGCTCCGAATATATCGCCCACCATCCAGGAGTAATTGGCCCAGTTGGTGCCGAATTGAAACTCCAGGATAATACCGGTGGCGACGCCGATAGCAAAGTTGATGCCGAAGAGTTTCATCCAGAATTTGGTGAGTCGCTGCCATTCCGGGTTGCCGGTTTTTACATAAATGGATTCGTAGAAGGCGCAGAGCCAGGAAAGGCCCAGAGTTAATGGAACAAAAATCCAGTGATACAGGGCGGTAAGGGCAAATTGCGCTCTGGCCCAGTTCACCATATTCAAATCAAAATTTGCAATCATCTATCGGCCTCCAGATTTAAGGTTTTTACATTGGCGGGCCGGCTCATCTCACTGAGGACATAGGCGGCCCGTTGTTTGTCGTTCTGAAATGTGGTGTGCAGGAAGTCGGGGAAAAAGAAGATTTTTATTACCCCAAAGATAATCAACATCTTGATGATAATGATCTTCCACAGGCTCTTGCCCACGGTCATCCGGCGGAAGCCGTCCAGGTAGAAAGAAAAAATATTTCTTAACTTATGTCTGAATCGCATTTTGATTTTTTATTTGTTCTGAAAATATTCTTGAATTTCACCCTTTTTGAGAGATTTAACGCCCGGTTAACAACTTGCATTGATATTCATAAACTTAAGGTATTAAGGGACTAATTTTGTTTTTTCCCATTTTCTCTTCCCTTTGGTGAAGAGAATAATTAATCGGTTTCCAAGTATAAAACCATCAATTATCTTTTATGCGAACCTCTAACCGGATGTCATCTCTTTTGAGACATATAAAAAATATTATTTACGAAAAACAGCGCAAAGTCAAATAAAAAAATAATAATTATTACCACAAGCAGAATATTATAGTAGGTGAATAGTTACCAAAGAAAGATATATTCCATGTGACGGGACGGCTCCTGGAGGCGGCAGTAAGCGGTGAGATTGTCTTGAGTGAGGCAGGGGAAATTCTCCAATTATTTGAGACCCACTTGGAGGCGAGGGAAGAAAAACTATTTTCGATTTTTTGCCCCCCTGTTCCGCATCTCACCAGGGCTGAAATTAATATTAATGTGCGAGTATGAATGGTGGGCTTTTTCGAACTACTTAAAAAGATGAAAAATTACGCAAAGGGTGGGGAGAAACAAAAAAAGGGCTTACCGCCGTCAAGCCGTAAGCCCCTGAATTAATATTATGGTAGCGGGGAGAGGATTCGAACCTCTGACCTTCGGGTTATGAGCCCGACGA
>CAZSOB010000214.1:0-3142 GCA_964608155.1 uncultured Desulfobulbia bacterium | reverse complement strand
TCAAGGGCCACAATCAGGGGCTGGTCTGTCTGTCCTTGGCGGATGATTTTGATAAGTTCGCTTAAGCCCATGACGGTAAATGGCCGGATGCGGGCCATGACCCCCTGATGCCTGACCGTCGCGGGCGCTATCTCGTTTAAGGTCTTTGTCAGGCGGCATGAAACCCCCTGGCGGCGGGCTAATTTGGCTATTTCTTCAGCCTTGGCTATGGTTTCCTGGAGCTGAATTTCAAGAATTTGTTCCGGGCATGAAGACAGTAGTTCCATGACGGGGTGGATTCCCCATATCAAATTGGTATCCTCCGTTTTATGCCCCTTCTGCCGCCTTAAATTGGCCATGTTAATGTACCGCCCTGCATATCACGGCCGCTGGCGGCCCGAATGGCAATGACAATCGCTTCAAAGGTCTTGATGGCCATCTCTAAATCATCATTAATAATCTGATAATCGTATTCTTTGGCCTGGGCCAATTCTCCGGCGGCATTGGCGAGACGGGTGTGTAAACTTGCCGCGTTTTCTGTCTGCCGGCCTTTGAGCCGTCGTTCAAGTTCGGCCATGGAGGGCGGAGCGATAAATATGTAAGAGGCCGGGAGACCGGCCGCGGCCTTGAGCTGCATGGCACCCTGTACGTCAATATCCAGGATAACGTCGACCCCGGCGGCTAACTGCTTTTGCACCGCCTCTCTGCTGGTGCCATAAAAGTTATCATGCACCCTGGCCCATTCAAGAAAATCATTCCGCAGCCGTTTGGCTTCGAACTCCTCGACACTGACAAAATGATAGTCCCGCCTGTCCTCCTCGCCCGCTCTTGGCACTCTCGTAGTATGAGAGATGGAAAAGGCCAGATTGGGCAGGCAGGCGAGAACTGGTTTGACAATGCTGGTCTTGCCGGTACCGGAGGGGGCGGATACAACGAGGAGACGACCAGTGCTCATGGCTTTGTCTCCGTTCTGTCTCCCAGTACGGCCCCGCTCATGGGTTGAAAACGCTGCACCAGGGTCTCCGGCTGAACGGATGAGAGTACCACATGACCGGAGTCAGTAATGACAATGGCCCTTGTCCGGCGCCCTTCGCTGACATCAATCAGCTTGTGACTGTTCTTCGCATCGTCCCGCAGCTTTTTCATGGGGGCTGATTTTGGGTTGACCACCGCTATGATTCGGGCGGCCACCACAGAGTTGCCGAATCCGACATTTATTAGTCTTTGTTCCATAATTTACTCCGTTTATTCAAGATTTTGGATTTGTTCCCGCAGTTTCTCGGTCTCATTTTTTAATTCTACCGTGCGGTGAATAATAGTGGTGTCATTAATCTTGGAGGCCATGGTATTTATTTCCCGCAGGAATTCCTGCATGAGGAAGTCAAGACGGCGGCCCACGGGGGCGCTGTCATCTAAGAAATTTTTGAACTGTTGAATATGGCTTTTGAGGCGCACTAACTCTTCGGTGATGTCGGATTTATCCGCCAATATCGCCATCTCCTGGGCCAGGCGGCCGGGATCCATCTCCACGCCCTCTAAAAGGCGGGTGAGGCGGGATTTACAGGCCTCTTCTTTCTGGCGCAATAATCTCGGAGCTGCTGTCTCTATCTCCCCGGTGATTACCTCGAAACCGGCCAGCCGCTCTATGAGCTCAGTCTTTAAGGCCCGGCCCTCGTCCCGCCGCATTGTCAGGCAGGCATCTAAGGCCTGCCGCAGGGCGGCCTTAATCTCTGCCCAGGTCTCATCAAGATCCTCTTCAGGCTCGGCCTCGGTAATGATACCTGGGTATTGGGCAATGAGGCGCAAATCAGGGGCCTCTGAGCGTCCCAGTTCCAGGTTCAGGGTGAGCAGGGACTGATAATAGGCCCTGGCCAGAGGCCGGTTGGTACGCAGGGTTATCTCTTCCGCCTCGCCGGGGATATAGTTTATCAAGACCTCAATATGCCCTCTGGAGAGGACTGAGGCGGCGGCTTTTTTGATTTTATCCTCTAACATGGCATAACGGCGGGGGATCTTGATGCTGATATCGCAAAAACGATGGTTTACAGTGCGGATTTCCACTGTCCAATGTCTGCGGCCCAGGGATTCTCCCCGGCCAAAGGCGGTCATGCTCAGCGGACTCATTTAATCACCTCCATTAATTCTTGTTGGCTCACCGTGGCTGTACCTACCTTACCCACCACAATCCCAGCCGCGAAATTGGCCAGGGCCGCGGCTTCCGCGTAAGGCAGTTTAGCGGCTGCCCCCAGGGCCAGGGTGGCAATCACCGTATCCCCGGCCCCGGTGACATCAAAGACCTCCTGGGCGACAGTGGGGATGGTGATGGTGGGTTTATCCCGCTCCACCAGGCCCATTCCGGCCTCGCCCCTGGTTATTAGTACTGCCTTTAGGTCAAGTTGGGCCAGTAGTTTCTGGCCCGCCGCCTTCAGGGAGGCTTCATCAACGATGCTGATTCCGGTTAATTGTTCGGCCTCATGATGATTGGGAGTTATAATTGAGGCCCCCATAAAGCGCTGGGGCAGATTGGGTTTTGGGTCGATAATCAAAGGAATCTCTGGGTGATCCTTGAGGCAGAGGCGCAGGAAATCCATTAACTGCGGGCTGATCATGCCCTTATTGTAATCCGAAACCACCACCGCCTGAAAACTCGCGATATGGGCGGTAATAAATTTTTTTATCTCCTCAAGATAAGGGCCGTTAATGGGGCTGCTGTCCTCGTGATCAAAACGTACCACCTGCTGATTACGGGCGATGATTCTGGTCTTGATGGTGGTGGGCCGGCCGCTTATTCGCACTACTCCGCCCGTATCAGATGAGAGGTCGTGGAGCAGGGTAAGCATGCGGCCGCCCATGTCGTCCCGGCCAATGGCCCCGCAGATAACGGCCTCGCCGCCCAGGGCGTAAATATTATTTAAAACATTGGCGGAACCGCCGAGAAGCAGGTTGTCATGGGTGACATTCACCACCGGCACCGGGGCCTCGGGCGATATGCGGGAGACCTCGCCCCAGATAAAGTGATCTATAATAAGATCGCCAAGTACCAGGACACGAAGGTTATTAAAGGAACTTAAGGCCCGGCGCAGAGCCGGGGCGTCAATATTTGCCAGAATTTTATTTTTCATTTGTGGCTCTTTAAAAAATTAAACGCGGTCAAAGGGCAACT
>CAZSOB010000213.1:0-3146 GCA_964608155.1 uncultured Desulfobulbia bacterium | reverse complement strand
CCTGCGTGCCTGAGTAATCGAATTCACAACCCTGACTGATAATAATGGGGCCTGAACCTATAATGAGTATTTTCTTTATGTCTTGACGTTTTGGCATGGAGTATTGTTTTTAATTGGTCTTGTTGTTTATTTCGCGCTTTGAGTATTGTCAACCCCTGATTCTGTCAGCCCATCATCTCTATGAAACGGTTGAAGAGATAAACCGAGTCGTGGGGGCCTGGGGCATTTTCCGGGTGATATTGGACAGAAAACGCAGGATAAATTTTATGCCGCATCCCCTCAAGGCTGTTATCGTTCAGGTTAATATGGGTGCATTCTACCTGATCCTGGTCAAGGCTCTCCATTTCAACACAGAAGCCGTGGTTCTGGGAGGTAATTTCCACCTTGCCGGTGGCAAGATCCTGCACGGGCTGATTGGAACCGTGGTGGCCGAACTTTAATTTGTAGGTGCGGCCGCCAAAGGCCAGTCCCATAATCTGGTGCCCGAGACAGATGCCGAAGATCGGCCGTTTACCCAATAAGGCACGGACGGTATTTACTACGCCGGGAATTCCGGCTGGATCACCTGGGCCGTTTGTCAGGAATATACCATCGGGGTTCAGGGCCAGTATATCTTCGGCTCTCGTGGTGGCCGGCAGCACTAAAATCTGGCAATTAAGGTCATGCAGAATTCTCAGTTGGTTGTATTTCAGGCCAAAATCAAGGGCTGCTACCTTGAATACAGGTTTGGCGGCGGTAAAGGCGGCCGCCGCCTGCGGGCCGTTTTCGCCCCAAAGATATGGTTCCTGGCAGCTTACCTTGCTTACCATGTCGTGCCCCACGAGTCCTGGCCAGGACTTGGCCTTTTGGGTGAGAGAGGCAGGATCAAGATCAAGGGTGGATACCGCGGCCCGCAGGGCACCGGCTTTTCTGATATGTCTGGTAATGGCCCTGGTATCCAGCCCTTCAATCCCCAGTACCTTCTTGTCCCGGAGAAGATCGGCAAGGGTGCCGGTTGATCTGAAATTACTTGGAAACGGGCAGTATTCCTTCACAAAGAATGCCCCTGGATGCAGGGCGGATGATTCCATATCCTCGTTATTAATGCCGTAATTCCCGATGAGCGGATAGGTCATGGTGACCATTTGCCCCTTGTAGGAGGGGTCGGTTAGTATTTCCTGATAGCCTGTCATCCCGGTATTAAAGACAATTTCGCCCACGGCCTCGCCTGATCCGGTGAATGAGTGTCCAGTAAAAAATCGTCCATCTTCAAGGGCAATAATTGCTTTCATATTATTTGTTGGTTGGTTCCTTGGTTAATCAGTTTAAGATAGTGGTCTAACTTCAATTCCCCAGTTCCTTGGGGCAGCTGTATTTAATAATTAAATCCACCTGCCGCCGGGCTGCGCCCTGTTGGGCACTGGCGGCCTGTAAAGCGGCCTGACAAGATTTTTGGTATTCATGCTTATGTCTGATGAAATATAATATGCGTTCCTCTAATTCAGCCCCGGAGGCGACCTGAAAGCCAGCCTGTTCCTCGAGAAGAAGGGCCGCGGCATCGGCAAAATCATCCATATGGGGGCCAAAAAAAGGGGGCTTGCCCTGTATTGCCGCCTCCATAATATTATGGCCGCCTTTTGCGGCCAGACTGCCGCCGCAGAAGATGAAATCGGCTTTGGCGTACAGGCGGGTAAGTACCCCCATATAATCAAGCAAAATTATATCCGCCGTTCTCACACCTGTACTCAGGTCACTAAACTTTTGAAACTTAAGGCGGCGTTGGTTAAGAAAAACTTCCAGCTCCGGGAGCCTTTCCAAATGTCTTGGGGCTATAATGGTGAGCAGGCCAGATAACTTGGGACATAAATGCTGGTGAATATCAATTAAGGCCTCTTCCTCGCCATTATGGGTGCTGCCTGCCACCAGGATTATTTGTCCGGGCCGGGGTTTAAGTCCCGGTAGTTTTCTTGCCGATTCCCGGGCGTTGTGGACTGCCGATGCTTCCAGGTCATATTTGGCATTACCGCTGATTATTATTTTCTCTTGCTCTAATCCAAGGGTGATATAGCGTTCCATATCCTGGCGGCTGATGACAGCGGCGGCAGATATGCTATTCATTACACGGTTCATAAAACCGGCAATAAATCGGTAATGGCGGCAGGAACGGGCCGATAGGCGTCCATTGAGCAACAGGGTAGTAATTCCCTGAGTATTAAGTTGATGGAGAATATTCGGCCACAGCTCGGTCTCCAAACATACATAAACCGTGGGGTTTAGTAGTTTTATAAACCTGTTGATAATCCAGGGCAGGTCGATTGGGGCATATAGACAGACAACTCGTGAACCGAATTGCCTCTTGACAGCCAGTTGTCCCTGCTCGGTAACTGTTGATATTATAAGGTCAGCATCGACATTTCTTTTGTCAAGTTCATCTATCAGGGCTTTAGCCGCCTGAACCTCTCCCACCGAAGCGGCATGAAACCAGATTCTTAGGGGGTGATGCCAGCAATAATTGGCTTTAAAGAAACCAAATCTTTGGCCTAACCCATTGATATATTTACGGGTAACTAAACAATAGGGCAGGGAAAAAGGGAGAACCAAAATTAGTAATAAGCTACTAATGATACTATAAAGAAAATAAGACAAATTTTACGGCCTATAGCTATTATTTATTTACCTGCCCCAGAGACAAAACACGTTAATTTAAACTGGAAAGCACCTTTTAGTCAACCTGAAATTTTCTCGAACAGCAGAGAGTAGCAATATCTGTTGCCTAAAAGTCACAGGAGGGATTTTTAGACGATTACTGATCTGGCCGGCTTGTGTTGGATGACTTGCAGGTGGCAAGCGGGACAACCGCTATTTGTTCAATCGTGGCTTAGGGGGGATCTATACTATATAGGTAACTATTCAGCGTGATTGTCTATGAATGGGCGAGGTGGGGTGCTGCTGAATAGTTACCTACATAGTTAAGTCCGGCTGTCTGTCATTAGTAACAGCTATGCCCGTTCACCTGGGCGCAATGAAACTTGAAATTAGCGGCAAGGCTAACATCCAAGGCAGGTGACTTTCAGGTACGCTGTTCAGATAGAGCGGATAAGCTGTAAGCTGCAACTTACTGAAAGAGCGTTAGTAAAATAAAAGGGTAATAAAAAGGGTACAAAAGT
>CAZSOB010000212.1:0-3155 GCA_964608155.1 uncultured Desulfobulbia bacterium | reverse complement strand
GCAATAAAAACGTGATTACCGGTATTCATGTCACCAAGGTCTGTGCCACCTGCCATAATCTGGTTTATGACGCCGCCACCGGAAAATACACCGGCGACGGCGTCCTCATCAGCCTGGCCGCTCAACACGGCCCCGGCGACTGCACGAATTGCCATACGGATATAGCCGCCAACTTCTTTGCCCATCCCACCTCCGGGGATCATACCGGCCTGGTGACAGCCACACCACAATGCGCCGCCTGTCATACCGGCGACCCGGTGAAGAGTGTCCACAATAGTAACTGCGGCCTATGCCATGCCAACAAGACAGGCCTGCTCTATGGAGTAGCAAAGACTAACGGCCCCGGCGACTGCCTCAATTGTCACTCCACCTACAGCGATTTCGGCACCCACACCCCACCCCCGCATACGACCCAGGTCAGCGCTGATAACGCCTGTGTCAGCTGCCATTCAAATCCGAATCTGGTAAGCGGTATTCATGGCCGTAACGGCTGCGCCACCTGCCATGACGCGAAAGGGGTATTAGTTGGTTCCGCCACCGGCCATAGCGGCGGCGGTAATTGTTCGGTATGCCACAGCACCGAAGCCGCGGATCTGAGCGGCGGTACCCACCCCGCCGCCAGCCACTCCAGCACCACCGTAACCTTCATGGTTGGCAGCAGCTGCGTTACCTGCCACAAGGGTGATACCGTTTCTGCCGTCCACAACAATAATTGCTTAGACTGCCATGTGGCCTTGAATTCCACCCAGATTCACACCCTGCAGGGCAGTGCCGCCGGCCGGGAGGGCAATGTTACCAATAACTGCGTTGACTGCCACACGGCCATTGCCGCGAGCTTTAATAATCACAACGCCTGGTCTCACGCCGTGCGGGTCAGCAGTACAGGTACCAATTGCGCCTCCTGTCATCCTGGAGATCCGATCTTCTCAATTCACGACAAAACAGGATATTGTGTTGACTGCCATGACAGCAATGACTGGCGGCTCATCGGCAGTGCCGCTGGCAAGGGTACGGGCAAACCAGCGGCCAACGGTAACAATTGCGTAGACTGCCACGGCGGTTTCCCTCTCCATGACTCATTGAGCATTGATTTAAGCCATTCAACCCAAGTCACCGCCACCCCAAGCTGCATCACCTCTAACTGCCATGATCAGGTATCCGATCTCGGGGCAAATATTTACGTGGGCACCAACAGCGTCCACACCTCAAACACTTACGCGGGTACTGACAGTTGCGCGGCCTGCCACCTTAACGACGGCAGTCTGAACCCGCCGGCAATAGCAGGCGGTGGTGACTGCAAGACCTGTCACACTGCCGCCAAATATGACAATAACCCGCATCAATGATGGCGGTTCATAACCGCTGATTAAAAAAACGGCCATGCCTCGAAAGCATGGCCGTTTTTTATTCCACTGACTCGAACTTACAACCAGTATTTTAAAACAGTAATGTCCGGTTAAGAACCGGCATTGATATCAATAAACTTACGGCACTAAGGGGACTGATTTTATTTTTCCCGGCTTTCGATTCGGGGACAGAATGATTTTCGCAAACAAACGCGAAAAAAATTCAGTCCCCTGGGTTGAGAGGAAAAATTCAAAAGTATGCTTCGAAGTCCCGAATAAACGAGGTAAGCGTAGACTCCGACCTGGAGCACTGCTGAATAGTTACAAAGCGACAATGTGATAAAAGTTTTTTTGACAATTTCAACCTGACCCCTTATGATTCAAAGGGATGTTCAAAAATCAATAGTAGGGGGGAAATTATGCAGGAAACCGGCTATCTAAAGGAAAACAAAAAGGTTCTTGAGCTGCTTAAAAGAATTAAAAAATTCCAGGCCTTTTCCGATGACGACATAGAGGCCTTTCTTGAGGTGGGGAAATTAAAATCCTATGAGGCTGGAGAGACTATTATAACCAAGGGTGACAAGGATCAATGGGTTTATTTTCTAATTTCCGGACAGGTAAAAATTGTCAAGGGTGAAAAAACCTTTGCGATTCTGGAGGGCGGCGGCGATCTCTTCGGCGAAATGGGGGTCATTGACGGCGCCCCTCGTTCGGCCAGCGTCTGGGCTCTGGCCCGAACAATGGTTCTGGGACTGGACTGCAGCAATCTTGACCAGAGACTAAAAGACAATGCCAGAGTATTTCAATATGCCGTTTTCAGGCTCTTTGCCGAGACCCTCGCTGAACGTCTAAGACAGACCGACGAAGAATTATTAAAGCTCCAGGAAGAATTACTGAAAAAGGATAAAATAATCGCCCAGTTAAAACACCCCAAGAGCCAATCAGACGAGACTATCTGGGTGTAGCCTCCGCATCTTTATGTAATTCCTGCTCAATCATCACATCAAAGCCTTTAAGAGTACGCAGACGGAGAAGACGGCCGTTAATAAATATAGTCGGCGTACCATGGACACCAGCGGCAAAACCATCCCTAATATCTTCGTCAACACGATGAATAGCTTCAGGGGCTTGACGATCACGCTCAAAGCGCGGCATATTAAGCCCTATTTCCCGGGCGAATTGCTGTAGCTTTGCCGAACTCAGACTGCTATAATGCTGAAAAATTTTATCATGCATCTGCCAATATTTACCCTGCCGCCCAGCGGCAATAGCGGATAGAGAGGCTTCACGCGAGAAGCGGTGCATCCGCAGAGGGAATTCTTTATAAACCAGCTTGACTTTAGTGGGATATTGCTTGAGCACCTGCTCAAGTAAGGGATTAACCCTGGCGCAGTATGGTCATTGATAGTCACTGAATATCGCGATAACCACTGGGGCATCGGCAGGCCCCTTGAACGGCGAGCCTTTAATATTAATATTTTGCACAAAGCTTAAGCGCGTCATACGCACCATATGACTAACGCTATCGGTAAGGAACAGGGTAGTGCCATCCGGTGATACCGCAAGGCTGTCCGCCTTGCCGCTTAATTTGACTGAACCCTTTAGATGCCCATCTGAGCCATATATTTCCACCCGGCCATTTTTAGTGAGAATAAATATCGACTGACCATCCGCGGAGATGGCGGTGTCGATAGGAGCGGAAGACAGGCGCAGCTTGGCAATGGGCGTAGCCTCCACCTCTGTCTTCGCCCCGGCCCAGGTCGGAACCAGCAGCGGCAGAGCCAGCAACGAGCCTATAATAATTTTTTT
>CAZSOB010000211.1:0-3186 GCA_964608155.1 uncultured Desulfobulbia bacterium | reverse complement strand
AGTCTGGTGCTGGATTTTGCCTTTAAGGTGCATTCGGAGGTGGGGCTGCGCTGTGTGTCGGCGGTGGTGGGCAGTGAGCGGGTTGGGCCTGATCACGTCTTACAGGATGGTGACCGGGTGCGAATCATTACCGATAAGGAACCGGTGGAGTTTGAGCCGGCCATGCAGCAGCTCTGTCAGACTCCCAAGGCCAGAACCATGCTGGCCAAGACATTCCGCCATCGGCGTCAGCGGCTGGCCCGTACTATTGGCGGTTCATTACTGCGCCAGGAGCTGAAGCGCTATGGTCTGCCCGCTGAGATTAAGGATACGGCCGGTATGGTCGAGGTGCTTAAACATTTTGAATTATCAACCTTTGAAGAATTATATCAACGGCTGGGCATGGGGCAGCTGCGCCTGCAGGAGGTGGTAACGGTCATTATCTCCCTGGCCTTTGAGGGGCGGACGATTCTGGAGCCGCCCACCGGGGCCTTTAATCATATTTTCTTAGATAATCTTGATCCGGCCTGTATCAAGATGTCCCGTTGCTGCGCTCCGCTGCCCACGGACAAAGGGCTTTATGGCCTGCTCAGTGAACGCGGCCTCTCCATTCATCACAACGACTGCCGGCGTTTCAAATCTCTTGCCCTGCAGCGGGAGGATGTGGTGGAGGTGCGCTGGCAGCTTAAAAAGACCAAGGTCTCCAAGGAACAGACTCTGTTTATACCCGTGGAGATTAATCGCAGCCGGATGCTTATGATTCTCGGGGTAGCCCCGGTCGAGATGGTTATTCATAATATAGGCGCCCTAACCGTAAAAAGGGACAGCCGCTCGGCCTGGGAGATACAATTCAGTATTGATAATTTGCAGCAATTAAAAAATGTGCTTAATCATTTTAGTAAAAATCGTCTGCCCTATGAGATATTTCTTGATACCTGATTATTTAAGGAGGAAACGGTGATTTATAGAAAGTTGACAATATGGTTATTATCCTGTCTCGTTTTGGTTGGTACGGCAGCTGTCTCGCAGGGGGCGGTTTATGTTGATAATGGGGATGGAACTGTTACCGATAATCAGCAGGGGGTGATGTGGCAGCAGACGGATGACGGCAAGGAACGCTTGTGGCAGGACGCCAAAAAATATTGTGAAAACTTGGACTTGGCCGGCCATAAAGATTGGCGGCTGCCGGATATTTCACTGCTCACCGGTCTTTTGGAACCGGCCAATTCCCCCACCGTTGACCCGGCCCTGCGGGTTAAACCTTCCTATTATTGGTCGGCTACCGAGGGGGCAAATCCCAACACCGCGAAATATGTTAATTTCTTTTATGGTAATACCTACGCCTACAGTAAGGACAACAGCTATTATGTTCTCTGTGTCAGAAATGCCGCCCGGGAAAAGGTTAGTAATCTGGCGGTATCTGTTACCGATCAGATTGCCGCGGCAGCGCCCTATGAGGTTAAATTTAAGGCGAAGATAACCGGTGGCAGCGCGCCATATTTTATTGAGTGGGATTTTGGTGATGGTGAAACGGCCAGCGTCCTGGAGCCTCGGCATGTATTCGCCTCTATTGGTACCTATAAGGTGCTGCTCACTGTGTCTGATAACGATGGTGCGGTGACTTCGGCGGCGGCGGAAATAGTGCTGCCCCCGCCGTCGGCCGGGACGGGTGAAAAGCCCGCCGCTGTCAATGGTGTTAAGGCGCCGGCGGCGGCCCCTTCAGAAAATAAGGCCGTGGACAATGGTGCGGTTACAGAAGGGGAGGCTGTTAATAAAACTTTGCCGAACCAGGAAATCGGCAAGGTTAATACCCTGGAGACGGCTGCAAAGATTGGGGCCGTGGAGGAGGAAAATCTTGCCGCTCCTGCGGAGGTTAAGGTAAATCAAAAAGAAGGCGGGAACGAGGCAGCTGCAGCTAGGGAGAGTATAGCGGTAAAGCCGGAATCTCAATCTAATAACACCGCTCTGGCACCCCTGCTGGAGATTGGTACTAACGGCCAGGCTGGGGGGAATAATGGCCTGGGGCATGGTCTTCTGGCCTATGCCATGGTTAACGCCCTGCATGGCGACGCGGACTGGAACAAGGATAATGTTATTATGGCCCATGAATTGCGGGCCTATATGACCGCGGCTGTGGCCAATATCTCCATGGGTGCGGTTAAGGCCAAAACCACCATGAGCGGGGATGACTTCGGGATCTGCTCGGCAGCAGGCACTACCTATCTCCTCGCGGTGGGCCTTGATAAATATCATGATGACTTTCAGAGCCAGCCCTTTGTCTTGGATGATATACCCGCCCTCCAAAAAGCAGTGGCCGGCAGATGTGCCTTGACTAAGAGTATGGTGCTGACCGGTAAGCATGCCAACCGGGCCGAGTTCCTGCACGCCATGCGCCGGATCGGCGCTCTTATGAAGCCAGCGGATCGGGTTATATTCTATTTCGCCGGGGTTAGCAAGCGGCAGGATGGCCGGCTTAATCTGTTTTTCTACGATACCATTAAGGGCATGACCGCCTTTACCGGTCTCTTTTATGATGATATAACTTCCTTTCTGAGACAGCGGCCGGGGGCCGGGGTAACGGCAATCCTGGAAACAGGAGTCAGGGGACAGGGGACAGGGGACAGGGGATAAAATGAAAGATGATAATTTTACCGGCCCGGATTATGTCGGTCGTATTTTGTTGGGGGGCTATTCCAGTGCCCTGGTGCAGAGGATTAAGGACAATATAGTCTCCCTGCGGGCTTTGGAGTTGGCGAGTGTGCCTATTATTCCCTATATATCGGCCTGGCGTGATGATGGCCGGGTGATTTGGTACGAGTACGTGGGCAAGAGCTTCTGCGAGTTACTTAAATGCTCATGCTCCGAGGTGGCTGAGGTCTTTCGTCGTTCCATCATCGACCGTCGTCAATATCGTTATGTAAAGGTGGAAGAGAAGGTGGAGGAAGAAATTATTACCCGTGACGAGTTGGCCGGGTTCTGGCGTGGTCTGCGGGATGAGGTCAAAAAAAAGGGGGCTGTGGATGCCGTTTATCATGTTTTGATGGGTGAGGAGACGATATGGCTCAAGGATCAGGCCCATATGGAGGCCTTTCCTGACGATGGGGTTTGTATATCGGTGGGTTTTCTTTCCGATGTGACCAAGGAGATGGAGCTGAAAGACCTCTTTGAGAAGATCGGTTATATTGACGAATTAACCCGGCTGCCCAA
>CAZSOB010000210.1:0-3219 GCA_964608155.1 uncultured Desulfobulbia bacterium | reverse complement strand
CAGAAAATTCTGGCCAAAACGCTTTTTGGGCGCCAGGTTGTTATCCTGCAGGGTGTTTTTAATATTCATCTTAACGAGCTGTTTTTATCAGGCGTTGTAGGTGCTTGAGGATACCTTGCCGCCAGTGCCTGTCCAGTCGGTATGAATAAACTCGCCCCTGGGCCGGTCTAAACGCTCGTAGGTATGAGCGCCAAAATAATCGCGCTGAGCCTGTAGTAAATTGGCGGGCAGACGGGCGCTGCGGTAACCATCATAATAATTGAGAGCGGCGGAAATTGCCGGCATGGGAATCCCAAGTTCAGCGGCCTGGCCCACAATACGCCGCCAGCCGGTTTGAGCCCTGGTAATGGCCTCTCCGAAGAAATCGTCTAATAAAAGATTCTCCAGGGCCGGATCGCGGCTAAAGGCTTCTTTTATATTGCCGAGGAAGGCGCTGCGGATAATACAACCACCCCGCCACATAAGGGCGATGGCCCCGTAATCCAGCTGCCAGTCAAAGGACTTAGCCGCCTGACGGATAAGGACATAGCCCTGGGCGTAGGAAATTATCTTGGCGGCATAAAGGGCGTCATGGAGAAAACTAAGAAATTCTTCCCTTTGGCCTTTAAAGTCTGGGGCCGGGCCGCTCAGAACCTTGGAGGCCCTTACCCTCTCTTCTTTCATGGCCGACAGACAGCGGGCGAAGACGGCCTCGGCAATCAGGGTAAGGGGGATGCCCTGATCAAGGGCGTTAATACCCGTCCACTTGCCGGTACCCTTCTGACCGGCAGTATCGAGTATTTTTTCCACCAGCGGCGCACCGTCTTCATCTTTGAAACCAAGAATATTAGCGGTAATCTCAATCAGATAGGAATCAAGGATGCCCTTGTTCCAGTCAGCAAAGACATCCCGCATCTCCGCGGCGCTCAATCCCAGGCCCCGGCTCATGAAATCATAGGCCTCGCAGATAAGCTGCATATCGCCGTATTCAATACCGTTATGCACCATCTTGACATAATGCCCGGCCCCGCCGTTACCAACCCACTCGCAGCATGGCGCACCGTCTACCTGGGCGGCTATGCTCTGGAATATATCACGAACATGGGGCCAGGCCGCTGGATTGCCGCCGGGCATAATGGACGGCCCCCGTCTGGCCCCCTCTTCGCCGCCGGAAATGCCGGTACCGATGTAGAGAATGCCCTTTTTGGTCAGATCATGGTAACGGCGTTCGGTATCGCTGTAGAGGGAGTTCCCGCCGTCGATGATAATATCACCCTCTTCTAATAAGGGGGTGATCTGTGAGATGAGGCTGTCCACCACCGTTCCAGCCTTGACCATTAGCATCACCCGCCTCGGCCTTTTTAACTGACTGACTAACTCCGCCATGGAGTGAGTGCCAATTATTTTACTGCCCTGGGCCGGGCCGGCCAGAAAATCATCCACTTTGGAGGTTGTACGGTTAAATACCGCCACTGTAAAACCGTGATCGTTCATGTTAAGAACCAGGTTTTGCCCCATAACCGCCAGCCCGATAAGGCCGATGTCAGCTTTAGACATAATATCCTCCATGCGCTTTAAGGATTGATAAAATAATCGGCGGCGGAGATATCAGCCGTCATTAAAACGCTATTATGACACGAATGAAGATAGATTCAATGGATTATTTTAAAGAGCCGGGAGAAAGACGGTTATGTAGTAAACAAGGCTGGCGATTTGGGTGAGATTCAGGGATTAAGCCCGCAGAACTCTCTGCACCACATCACTGAGATCCTGTTGACGATAGGGCTTGGCAATGGCGGCGCAGAAACCATAATCCCGGTAGTTGGCCATTACCGGATCATTGGAATAGCCACTGGATACTATTATTTTGGCCTCTGGATTAAGGCGCAGGATTTCTCGCGTTGCCTCCCTGCCGCCCATGGCCCCCGGGATGGTAAGATCCATAATCAATACATCAGCCGCCCGGCCCTCTGCCAGGCCATGGCGGTACAGGGCAATGGCCTGTTCACCATTGAGGGCGGTTTCAACCTCAAGCCCAGCCATGCTGAGCATGCTGGCGGCCAATTCCAGGATAATGGCTTCATCATCCATGAGGATGATGAAGCCGTTTTTGCTGATACCGCCTGCCCCACCGCTTTCTTCCGCTGGCTTAGCAACAGACTTATCAAGGGTCGCGGGCAGGTAGAAAATAAACGTTGTCTCCTGCCCCGGAGTGGATTCGACGGTAATATAACCGTTATGCTTTCTGATAATGGAGTGACAAATCGCCAGACCAAGACCGTTACCCTCTGTTTTGGAGGTAAAATAAGGGTCGAACACGCGGTCAATGATTTCTGGCCCTATGCCCGGCCCGTTATCTGCCACCGTAGTCTTGATAAAGGGGCCAGCGGTAAGTCCTGGCAGTGTACCGTCATGTTCAAAATTTTGACAGGTTATATTAATGGTACCGCCTTCGGGCATGACGTTTTGAGCATTTACGATTAGATTATGAATAACTTGGCTGATCTGCCCGGTATCAATCTCTAAGGGCCAGAGGTTGGCGGGGATAAGATAATTGGCCTTTATGGCGCTGCCCCGGAGAATAAAAGTCGTTGATTCCTTGATAGTTTCCGGAAGGGAGGCCATCTTTTTGACCGGGGAACCACCCTTGGCAAAGGTCAATAATTGCTGGGTAAGGCAGGTTGCCCGAAAGACCGCCTGCTCTGAGGTTGCCAGGAGAGAGGTTAAAATTTCGTCACCATTCACCACCTCACGTCTCTGAGCCATATTAATTGTTCCAAGGATTGCGGTGAGAATATTATTAAAGTCATGGGCAATACCACCGGCTAATACGCCCACGGACTCTAATTTCTGCGACTTGATAAGTTCATTTTCCAGGCGCTGCTTGCTGGTAATATCCCGGAAAACCAAAACCACACCCAGCATATTACCGTTCTCAATAATGGGTGCCCCGCTGTCAGCAATTATTCTTTGCCGGCCGTCCTTGGCAATGAGTACCGTATGGTTGGCCAAAAATATAATCTTACCTTGCTCCAATACCTTCTCTACCGGATTGGGATACGGCCTACCGCTTTCCTCATTGATAATCCTAAAAACCTTAGTTAGGGGGCAGCCGACTGCGTCTGTCCATGACCAGCCGGTTAACTCCTCGGCCACCGGATTCATAATGACTATCCGGCCTTTAAGGTCAGTGGTAATAACCGCGTCACCAATACTGTGCAGGGTAACGGTGAGAAGTTC
>CAZSOB010000209.1:0-3222 GCA_964608155.1 uncultured Desulfobulbia bacterium | reverse complement strand
TTTGCGGTTCGCGAATCTGGATCAGGCCAATCTCACTGAGGCAAAAATGACTCAAGCGGATTTACGGGGTGCTAATCTGCATAAAACGAATTTGACCAAGGCCGAACTTGTTGCCGCCAGGATGAGTAAGGTGAATCTAACTGCGGCCAATCTCACCGGTGCTGATCTGAAAGGGGCAAAGCTTGATGGCGGGGCTATCTTGAGCGGGGCCAATTTGACCAATGCCATATTGAATAAGGTCGATTTGCGGGGGGCTCACCTGAATCGGGCCAATCTCACCAATACCGATTTGCGGCAGGCGGTATTAAGCCGGGCGGATCTTCATTATGCCTATTTGAATGAGGCTGATCTCACCAAGGCCGATCTTTCCTATGCCGATCTTTCAAACGCTGATCTGAAATGGGCCAATCTCACTGGGGTTAATCTTACCACTTCCCTGAATATCAATGTGGAAAATTTCAAATTCGCCCTCTTAAATAGAGCTAAATTGGTTCGTTTTGACTTTAGGAATGCCGATTTAAGCAACGCTAACCTGGCCTACGCCGATTTAAGCAATGCTAATTTGAGTAATACCGATCTGACCTCCGCTAACCTCAAGCATGCAAAATTGGCTGAAGCCGACCTGCGTTGGGCAAATCTAACCGCGGCCAATCTCACGGACGCCGATCTGAGCGGGGCCAATCTCAACGATGCCGATCTAAACCGGGCGAATTTTAAGGGCAGCCGTCTAACTGGTGTCCATATCGATAATGTCAAACATATTACCGGAACCATTAATCTACAGCTTAGTCACGGTTTGAATGCTGCTACCTTAAAGATGGTTAAGAAGGAGCAGCAGCGCTTGGCCTTATCCTCTGTTCCGGAGCGCCGCGGTCGGGAGCGTGATTATAAAAATGTCAAAATCTGGGATTTGACTGTGCAGAAATACGGTCGGATTATGATGAGCTATAAACGACCGCAGGATCTTGGTGCGGCTTACAAGGGCTTGAGTGATGTGGAGATTAATCTCCTGGAACACCGGATGTTTGCTGAGGTGGATAAGGGTATTGTTGGCGCTCCGGGGGTTAAGATAGGAGCCTTGTTCAGCGTTAATTTTATGCCCGGTAATATGGAGATTCCCCTGTTAATTAAGTGGATATCCCCAGATAACCAGGTGGTAAAGACTCAACGCCTGAAGGTAAAATATATGGAAAATCATGTTGTTTCCATATCTCTGCCCGCCAAGGGCGCGATAGATGGTATATGGCACCTGGAATTTTTCTTTGAAGGGAACAAAATTGGCAGTCAAAACATGGAGATAACCGCCCCTTCACATTGATGATAAAAAAATACACCTGCCAAGTCTTAATTATGGTATCCTACCGCCAGTAATTATTGCCTGCCGTTAACGCGGGATTGACAGCGGTTTGTGGCCCCTATAAAATAAAGCACTATTCTTGAATTCATTGAAACGCAGTAAATTAAACGCGGTCAGGCCCCAAAAAACCGGCTCTGGCCCTCTGTTTGCTAATCTTGTCAAGGCCCTGACCCCAGAAGGAAAGCAGAAATTAGATAGTAAGGCCCCCTATAATGCCCCGCTGGTTACTCTTGATTACCCCTTGGAGCTTGCCATAAAACAAAAGGCTCTCCAACGCTTCTGGAACCAGCACGCTCTGCCGGGACATCCTGATTCTTTGATTGCCTCTCCCAAATCCCGGGAATATCGCACCACTTCAAAACGAAAAGCCAAACTGCAGGGCGGAATTCTATATCTTCATTTCGGTGATAGACTCCCCAAATTTCAAAAGGTTCCCTTTCTTCCCTCACCCCTTGAACCAGCGGAACACACGGCAATATACAGTTTTTTACAGCGCCGGTTGAGCGAGTCCGCTTTCAGGTTAGTCGCTGGTCATCTCAATTATTTGATAATTCGTGGTAATTACGAGGAACAGGCGGTTATCTTCAATGTTGACGATATAAACGGCCCTTTGATTCATAAACTTAAAATCCTGGCTAAAGGGCTGCAGGGGCTGCCGGAGAAGGTTAATGCCGCCTTTGTCTATCCCGACCCCAGCCATTCAAAGTATTATCTCGAGAGTCGGCGACCGGCGAATATTTTGAAGTTTAAAAAACTGTTTGGCCCCGAGCAGTTGTCTTTACAAATTGGCCGCACCTACCTCTTCCATCCGACCTCCTTTTCCCAGGTCAACGAATCCATAATTCCGCCAATGTTGGAGGTGGTTCGTGAGCTGTTAAACCCCGTCGCTGGCAGTAATCGCCTGCTTGATCTATATTGCGGTTATGGTCTGTTCAGCCATTACCTGGCTCCGGACTATAAAGAGATAGTTGGTATTGATGCGGAGGGGCCGTCAATCCGGGCCGCGGTGGCTAACAGCCGTCATTTCAAAGCTGGTGGCAGGCGTCGTTTTCTGGCCCGCCATATAAGCGCTAAGGCACTTGACGATCTATTACCCCCGGCCCAGGGAGAGGAATCAATTATTCTTGATCCGCCCCGCCAGGGCCCTCTACCGGGGGTGATAAGTGCCCTCTGCCGCCGGCGGCCGCAAAGGGCTGTTCATATATTTTGCGGTGTGGATCAAATTCCGGCCTCCCTGAAGGAGTGGCAGGGCAACGGCTATCTAATTAAAAAGATTATTCCGCTGGATATGTTTCCAGGCTCCGCCAATCTTGAGGTTATTGTTCTTCTTACCCCTTCGGCGCATTAGTAAAAAACTCTGGCGGAATATTTACCATTATTCCGCTAACTTGGCGCACAATTTTGCTACTCGCTCCCCCAGCTTGAAGCCGTCGGCGGCGGCTGAGTCATCCGGTTCTTTGCAGCAGGCGACCCCGTAATGGCCTGAGGCCGCGATGGGGTCACCGACAATTATCATGCCGTATATCATCATGCACTGCAGGATCGAGAGCATTGTCGTCTCCTTGCCACCGCTGTGATGATTACCGGTGGCAAAGGCCGCGCCGACCTTATTCTCCATTTCCCGGCGCAGGCCGACCATGTCGTCAAAGACCTTTTTTAGCTGGGCCGCCATGACCCCGAAATATACCGGTGAACCGGCGATAACCCCGGCGGCGTTTTTGAAGTCATCCCGGTTTACTTCATCGGTATTTTTTAAAATTGCCGCTCCTCCGCCTGCTTCAACCCCTCTGGCAATTTCTGCCGCTAATTTTTTGGTGTTATTGGTTTTTGAGTAATAAAGAATAAGGATTCGCATTTTGGCCTCC
>CAZSOB010000208.1:0-3224 GCA_964608155.1 uncultured Desulfobulbia bacterium | reverse complement strand
CCCCGGTACGGCGGCGCTGGTAATCCGAAAAATCAATCCCGGCATCAGCCACGGCCTCATTGGCGGCATAAACCCCGAGGCATCCGGCCCTGGTGCCGCGTTTATTTTCCTTCTTCTTGCGGTATTTGGTCTCCGGAAAGGAGCAGACACCAGCCGGAACCCGGCCTATATAGCGATGCTCAATCTCACTAATACCGCTCTCCCCCTTTAGCAGCTTCGCCCGAAACTCCGGAAGATCAGCGGCGTTGGGGGCGGCCAGACCCACCCCGGTAATTACAATACGCGGCAGACGACAGGGCTGGCGGGCGGAGGCTGTGGGCTGATTATTCATTAATAAATAACAAATTTAGTTAGTTCAAATTAAAGCATAACGACAAATAACATTTCTTTATAATAAAAAAGGTATCTCTTGTCGATAATATTATTCGAACTCACCCTTAAAACGGCTAAAATCTTCCCTTAAACGCTGTAATTCAGCCCGCAAACGCTCCACCTCGGACATCAGAAAAGATATTTTGTCATTCTCGGCCTTTATCTCCCGCATGGCAGGTTCAATAGCGGCGGCCGGGGCCTCCTCCTCCATCCGGGGCTCACCGGCGAGAAGATGAGCGTAACGATGCTCCTTGCGGCCCGGCATACGAGGCAGCTTGAGCACATAACCCGATTCAATCATCTCGGCCAGCCTCTCCTCCACCTCAGAGAGATTAGAGAACTGAAAGGCCCGCTCGCTACGGCCGCGTAATTCCCCCAAGGTCTGGGGGCCGCGCAACATTAAAACCATGAGAATAGCGGCCTCCTGAGCCAACAGGTTACGGTTGCTCACCAGAATCTCAGCGTATTTGGGAACCCGGCTGGAATCACCCTGCACCACCAGTCTCTTATCTTTAAGACTGTCAAGCCCGCGGGCCACCGTTACTTCATCAAAGGATACCACCGGCAGGCGATTTGATTTTTGATTACAGGCCGTAAGCAGGGAATTCAAGGTAAGGGGGTAATAATCCGGAGTAGTCATACTCTTTTCCAGCAGACAACCCAACAGCCTGGTCTCAACATCATTAAGTTCAATATCCATAGTTTCTCCACTTCCATTCCAGCCGAAGGCGGCTGCGATTACTTAACGCCCCTGACAGAGGTCACAGGGCTTAATCATGACAGAGCATTTTACCAACTTCCCATTACACTTACCAGATAAATGAAGCTGGCAACGGCAATTTAAATGAGATTAATCCGGCCGGATAATTTATCCAACTCCCCCGCCTCAAAGAGCTTTATGACCCCAAATTCGCCATCATAACCGGCCTGCCTAATCACCTGTTTATTACGAATACGGCGCACGGCCTCCGATAGAACCGGCGAGACCAGCCGCAGATCATCCAGAGGGGTATTCAGGAGAATATTAAACTCTGAGCCAAAGCGGTTAATCATCTGATTATACATCTTCCGCACCCCCTTGGTGGCCGCGCCGAGAGAGAGTATCTCCCCCAGCACCTCGGGCAGAGGGATAATACTCATGTATCCCGGCTGATTAGAAGGATAAAGGGGCTGCTCACGGTCGGCCATCTCCCTCACCCGATGGGCGACACCAATGGTCATGGGCCGCCCGCATACCGGGCAGATGCCGTCAACCTCATGGCTGCGCAAAGGATCCATACAGACCCGGCATTTGCGGTGGCCGTCAAAATAGTATTTACCCTCCTCCGGGAAAAACTCCACGGTACCCTTAAAACCGCCTTTCCCCGGATGTTTAAGGGCCTGGCGCAGGGCGAAAAAATCAAAATCACCGGCAAAGATATTTACCTCCCGGCCCAGCTTGGCCGGGGAATGACAGTCGGAATTTGAGATCAGGGTATAACGATCCAGAGCGGAGAGGCAGCGGTTCATGTCCGGGTCGGAGGACAGGCCGGTTTCCAAAGCGAAGATATGTTCGGTAAGATCGCCGTAACATTCCTCAATAGAGTCAAAACCGGATTTGGAACCAAAAAGCGAGAACCAGGGAGTCCAGATATGGGCCGGCACCAGAAAACCATCCGGGGCCTCTTCCAAAAGAATTTCCAAGAGGTCATGAGAATCAAGCCCCAGAATGGGCCGGCCGTCCGACTCCAGATTACCAATGGCATTTAGGCGCTTGTTCAGACGCTCAACGCTGGCAAAATCAGGCACCATGATAATATTATGCACCTTGTGTACCCGGTCATGCCGTTTATATATGCAGCTGATCTCGCTGGTAAGCATAAACCGGGGCTCAATATCCGCCGGTTTAACTCCGGGCCAGGCCTCCGGCCCCGGCTCCTTTAATTTAAACAAGCCAGGACTGGCCGTTTGCAGTTCGTTCTTTAGTTGAGACAGCCAGGCGGGGTGGGTAAAATCGCCCGTCCCCAGCAGATTAATCCCCTTGACCCTGGCCCAGGCGGCCAGACCATGAAGATTACTGGCCTTGCTTGTCGCTCTGGAATAACAGGAATGAATATGGAGATCAGCGAGATAACGCATCTCCTCTCAGGCGCATTCCGAATAACCGCAGGAATGGCACACACAGCATCCCCCCTCATACTCTATGGCCCCGCCGCATTCCGGGCAGGCGCCAAAGGGCTGGGTATCCGAGGCCACACTGTCATCCTTAACGCCGTTCTGGGTTTCCATATGCTGGCGAATGGCCTGGGCAATGGCATCGGCGCAGGACAAGACCTTGTTGCCGCCAAAACCAGCCGGTTTATGACAGCTTATGCCGATCAACTGTTTGATGATAGGCTCTGGTTTCATCCCGCTGCGCCAGGCCAGGGATACCAGGCGGCCAATAGCCTCACATTGGCTGGCGGCACAGCCCCCGGCCTTACCGACAAAATTAAACAATTCAAATTGATGCTTTTTATTATCCTCATTAATGGTGACATACATCTGACCACAGCCGGTAGTCATCTGATAGGTCTTACCCACCAGACTTCGCGGCCGATCCCTCTTCACCAGAATCCCCTGCTCCCTAACCTGCGGCTCCGTGGAGCCGGTACTCTCGGTACTCAAAACCTGATTGGCCCGGCAGCCGTCACGATATATGGTCAAGCCCTTGCAATTCATCTTATAGGCCAGTATGTAGGCCTCCTGAACATCCTCCACCGTGGCACCGTGGCCAAAATTAATGGTCTTACTCACCGCGTTATTGGTATATTTCTGGAAGGCGGCCTGAATCTCAATATGATTACGGGGATTAATATCATGGGCGGTCTCAA
>CAZSOB010000207.1:0-3225 GCA_964608155.1 uncultured Desulfobulbia bacterium | reverse complement strand
ATTATGAGGAGGCGGTGGATAAGGCCGCCGCCGTAAATTTTGATCTGGTACTCACCGATATGCGGCTTCCGGGCCAATCTGGACTCAATCTCCTAAAATGGCTCAAAAGAAAAATGCCATCCCTGCCGGTGTTGGTGATTACGGCCTACGGCAGCATCGACAACGCCGTGGAGGTGATGAAAAACGGGGCCTCAAATTATTTGACCAAGCCGGTGGACATGGATGAGATGCTGATAATCATCCGCCATACCCTGTTAAAGGAGCAGGTGCGGCCGGATTCCCCGGCCGCTGCCGACGGCGAACGCTTTGGAATTATCGGTGACAGTCAGGCTATTAATGAGGTTATTGCCACCATAAAGGTCGTGGCCGTCAGCCGCGCCAATATTTTGATTTCTGGTGAATCGGGAACCGGCAAGGAACTGGTAGCCGGGGCCATCCATGCCGCCTCCCAGCGCCGGGCCGCCCCCTTTATCGCCCTTAATTGTGCCGCTGTCCCGGCGGATTTAATCGAGAATGAGTTGTTCGGCCACGAGAAAGGGGCCTTTACCGGCGCTGTATTGCGGGAGAGCGGCAAGGTGGAGCTGGCCGCTTCCGGCACCCTCTTCCTTGATGAGATAGGTGAGATGTCCGTTGCCATGCAGATTAAACTGCTCCGTTTTATCCAGGAACGGGTTTTTTACCGGATCGGCGGCCGGGAACAGTTAGTTTCTGATTGCCGGATTATTGCCGCCACCAATCGTAATCTGGAGGAAGAGGTCAAAAATGGCAATTTTAGAGAAGACCTCTTTTACCGCCTGAATGTCATCCAGATCAAGGTGCCGGTTCTACGGGAGCGTCTGGAGGATATTCCCCTTCTGGCCGATTATTTTCTCGATAAATATGCCGGAGAGAATAAAAAATTTATCAGAGGGATAGAGCAGTCGGCTCTGGAGGCGCTGATGGTTTATGAGTGGCCGGGGAATATCCGGGAACTGGAAAATATTATTGAGCGGGCGGTGGTTCTCTCCCGTCTCGACATAATCGTTTTAGATGATCTGCCGAGGAAGATGCAAAATAATTACTCAGAGTCGCGGGGAGAAAATAAGCCCGCAGAAGATCAGCAGCTGGCGGGGCTAATCGGGATGCCTCTCGCTGAACTTGAACGGATCGCCGTTTTAAAGGCCTTAAAGGCCGAGAAATGGAACCAGACCAGGGCCGCCGCCAGACTTGGTATCACCCGGCGGCAGCTAAGGACTAAAATGGAAAAATATCAATTATTATAATTCTACCCCCAAAAGGACATTTTGGGACAGTTGAGCGCGGTGTTTTGTTCCAAAAAGGACATTTTCAGCCTTTTTAAGACCCTGGATACCTGGCATGCCCCTTGCAGATATGGAGAGGAAGACGGTGGTTCCGTCTTTATGGAGAAGACGGCACTTACGTCTTTAACTTTCTAATATGTCTAACAGTGGGGGGAAAATGAGCAAGGAAAATTTCAGGGAGGGGATTGTCGCGGCTTTGGTGGTTATGGGTTTTGTCGGGGTGGTCTTTCTTGTTTATAAGATCAAGGCCTATGCTGGTCTTGATTCTTCAAATATGTCTGATGAAGAAATAGCCGCGATTAAGGGTGCCATTCATAATACCTTAGTCTGGGGCGGCCTGCTCATCGGCGGCCTCATGGGGGCCATTGTTCAGCGCTCTAAATTTTGTATCGCCGCGGCCTGTCATGCCAGGGTAACCATCGGCGATCTCTTCCAGACCCGCTCCTACGCCATGTCTCTGCTGGTCGCTATCCTCGGTACCCAGATTTTATATAAAATGGGCCAGGTCGATATTCAATACAGTATATATGTCTCGTCTCCCTTTACCTGGCTCAGTTATATTGTCGGCGGTTTTACCTTCGGGGTAGGCATTGTCTATGCCGGGGGCTGCGCCAGCCGGATTCTGGTGCGCAGTGCCGAGGGTGATCTCGGAGCACTGGTGAGTGTCATGGCCTTTATCCTGACCTCCGGCGCCACTCTCTGGGGCCTGCTCGCCCTGATCCGGGTTGATTTTTTTAATTCATTCACCCTGGATTTCAAGAGTCAGTATCTGCCGGATATATTGCCTGCCATCCCCTGGTGGCTGATTCTCCTGGCCCTGGAGTTAATATTGGTTCTCTTTATGCTGGTGGCCCCCAAAAAGTCGGAATGGTGGGGCTGGAAATGGCCCCTGACCGGGGTTGGTATCGGGCTGACCATTGTCCTGGCCTGGTGGCTGAATGGGGCGGCCCATAAGGCCCTGCCGCTTATAGACAGTTTCTCTTACACCGGCCCCGCCGATCCCGCCCTGCTTCAGAAATGGCGTCCTAAGAGTCTGACCTTCGCCCTGGCAGATGCCGAGAGTTTTCGCTATATCATTTTGTGGACTGGAGAAACCATCAACTTCGCCATTGCCACGGTCTTTGGGGTTCTTGGCGGTTCATTGCTTGCCGCCTTAATCAGCGGTACCTTTAACTGGGTGGCTCCGCCTCTGGTACAGTTTAGATATAGTCTTGTCGGTGGTCTGCTCATGGGTTTTGGAGCGGTACTAGCCCTGGGCTGCAACATCGGCCAGGGGTTGAGCGGTATCTCAACCATGGCTCTGGGCAGTATATTAACCATGACCTTTATCGCTCTGGGGGCCATGGCCGGGGCGAAATTCATGCTCTGGCAGGTAATGAGGGATTAATGGGATGATAGATCAAAGACTATCAGGGTTTACTGCCCGGTTTTTTCTTTTATTATCCCTCCTTCTTTTCACGGGCTGTGTCGCTGCCCAAACCACTCGCCGGCAAGACGCGGCCGTGCAGCAACCGGTGGTAATTAAGTCGGTGCTGGCGGATTATGATCAAGTATGGAATGACTTAACCATGGCCCTCAATAACCGGGGGCTGGTCATTTCATCGGTATCCCATGTGGGTGAGATGCTGGCCCGCACCGGTAAGGCCCTGGGGCAGACCCGGCCAATTTTTGTTAGAGCCAAGGTTATGGAGTTCTGCAGCGCCGTTATTTCAAGAAAAATGATGGAGGACAATCCGCATTATATCGCCTTTTGTCCTTATGCGATCATGGTCTATTCCCTGCCGGCTGAACCGGGCAGGATCTATCTATCCTACCGCCGTCTATACTGGGGCAATGTTGAAAATCGTCAGTCGTTAAAAAGGGTTGAAGCCCTTTTGTCTTCCCTGATTAATGAGACGATTGAAACCCAGAAAGAATATCAATA
>CAZSOB010000206.1:0-3229 GCA_964608155.1 uncultured Desulfobulbia bacterium | reverse complement strand
TATGAATACATTCGCAGATATTGGCATTCGGCATGATATTATTAAAGGTTTGTCGCTTCTTGGTTTCGTGGAGCCGACCCCGGTACAGGCCGAGGTTATTCCACTGATGCTGGAGCGGCAGGTGGATCTGGTCAGCCTGGCGCAGACCGGCACCGGCAAGACAGCGGCCTTTGGTCTGCCCCTGATCCAGTTAATCAACCCAAAAAGCCGTCAGACCCAGGGGCTTATTCTCTGCCCGACCCGGGAACTTTGCATGCAGGTCTCGAGAGATTTGGCCTCCTTTGCCCGCTTTGTGGAAGGGGTGCAGGTTCTCGCTGTTTATGGCGGGACGAGTATTGAGCCCCAGATTAAGGCCCTGCACAGGGGGGTTCAGGTTATTGTGGCCACCCCCGGCCGTTTGAATGATCTTATCAACCGGGGCAGGGTAGATCTTTCCAAGGTACGGTACGCGGTTTTTGATGAAGCGGATGAGATGCTGCAGATGGGTTTTCAGGATGAGTTAAACGCCATTCTGGCTAAGACCCCGGCCGAAAAAAATACCCTGTTATTCTCGGCTACCATGTCCAAAGAGGTGGCAAATATTTCTGGCCGCTATATGTCTGACCCGGTTGAGGTTACCATCGGCCGGCGTAATGCCGGAGCCGAAAATGTCCAGCATGAATATTACCTTGTTAACAGCCGGGATCGTTACGCGGCCTTGAAGCGGATTGTTGATAACTGTCCCGATAACTACGCCATTATTTTTTGCCGAACCCGGCAGGACACCAATGATGTCGCGAATAAATTGATTCAGGACGGCTATAACGCCGATGCCCTGCATGGTGATCTGTCCCAGGCCCAGCGTGATCAGGTAATGAAGAAATTCCGCGCCAGGAATCTCCAGATGTTAGTGGCCACGGATGTAGCGGCCCGCGGCCTTGATGTTAATGATCTGACCCATGTAATAAATTATAATCTGCCCGATGATATTGCCGGTTACACCCATCGCAGCGGCCGTACCGGCCGGGCCGGACATACCGGAATATCCATCGCCCTGGTGCAGATGAATGAACGCTTTAAGATTAAACAGATTGAGAAGAAAATTCAAAAAAAGTTTAAGCAGTGCCGCATTCCCTCCGGGGCGGAAATTTGCCGGAAACAGCTGGTAAACCTCATTGACAGCGTGGCCGGTGTTGAGGTCGATCACGGTCAGATTGATCCTTTGTACGACGAAATAGCGGTTAGGCTTGGGGAACTGGACAGGGAGGAGTTGATTAAGAAATTTGTCTCTTTGGAATTCAACCGCTTTCTGAAATATTACAAGAATGCCCCTGATCTCAATCTGAAGGTAAATGAGAAAAGCAGAAAACAGCAGCTGAATAAAGAGCGCTCAGGCTGGGATAAATCAAAGACCAAGCAGCGCGGCCGGCCGCAGTTCGCCCGTTTCTCGCTTAATGTCGGCCGCCGGGACGGCATTATGCCCCAAGGTCTCATTGGTGCGATTAACAGGGTTCCCGGCGGTGGGAAGATAGCGGTTGGTAAGATTGAGATTATGCGCAATAAGGTAACGCTTGAGGCTGACAGCCGTTTCACCCCTCAAATACTTAACGCTTTTCAGCATTTTACTATTAATGGTAAAAATGTCTCAATCGAGCTTGCCAGGCCCGGCATTGCTCCGGCTCAGCGCAAACACGGGGGCATGTATCACCGTAAAAATAATAAATTCAAGGCCGCGTAGGCCCGCTAATCTTACCGCTTTATTCCTGGCTGGCGGCTATTTCGTTAAGGCCTTCTGTAAATATGCCTCATAGACAGAGACAATGCCGTCTCGCAGAGGGGTTGCCGCCTGCCAGCCCATTTTGTTCATTCTGCTTACATCCAGCAACTTCTGCATCGTACCATCCGGCTTGCTTGGGTCAAAAATAAGGGTGCCGGTGAAGCCGACCACATCCTGAATCATCTCCGCCAGCTCCCGAATGCTTAGATCTGTGCCGCAGCCAATATTAATTAGCGGCGGCTGCTCGTTGCTCAGCAGCGTTTGCAGCTTTTCGTCATCCCGCTCCAGCAGATAGAGGCAGGCCGCTGCCATATCATCGCTGTAAAGGAATTCACGCCTCGGTGTACCGGTACCCCAGACCACTATTTCTTTATCGCCGCGCTCTTTCGCCTCATGCATTTTACGGATCAGGGCCGGCATGACATGTGAGTTCTGGAGGTCATAATTATCATTTGGGCCATACAGGTTGGTGGGCATTACGGCTATGAATCTGGTGCCAAACTGGCGGTTATAGGCCCAGCACATCTCGATACCGGCGATCTTGGCCAGGGCGTAAGGCCGGTTGGTGGGCTCAAGCGGCCCGGTGAGCAGATACTCCTCCTTCATGGGCTGTGGACATTCTTTAGGGTAAATGCAGGAAGAGCCCAAAAATAATAAACGCTTAACACCCGCCTGACAGGACGCGTGAATTATATTGGTCTGGATACAGAGATTCTGATAGATGAACTCGGCCGGATAGGTATTGTTGGCCACGATGCCGCCGACCTTGGCGGCAGCGAGGAAGACATAGTCCGGGCTCTCGGCGTCAAAAAAATCGCCCACGGCATGCTGATCGGTCAGGTCAAGCTCCCTGTGGATGCGGGTTATAATCTTGTTATAGCCTTTAGCTCGCAGGCTGCGGACAATGGCACTGCCAACCAGGCCCCCGTGACCGGCCACGTATATTTTATCTGTTTTATGCATAATTTTTTGGGTAACTGTTCACTCTGACAACCGGGTGACCGAGCAAGGGCCGTTACTCGTTATGTTCAAAGACTTTATAGCCTTTACGCTTAACCAGTTCATCACGTTCGGCGGTTTTCAGATCCTCACGCACCATCTCAGCTACCAGTTCCGCAAAGGGAATTTTAGTTGACCAGCCTAATTTTTCTTTGGCCTTGCTGGCATCGCCCAAGAGTGTCTGTACCTCCGTGGGGCGGAAATAACGCGGGTCAATTTCGACTATACATGCGCCATGGGCATCATAGCCCTTTTCCTCCAGTCCCTCGCCCTGCCAGGAGATAGAGAGGCCTATTTCCCGGGCGGCGGCGTCAACGAAGTCACGCACGCTGTACTGCTCGCCGCTGGCAATGACAAAATCCTCCGGCTCATCCTGCTGCAGCATGAGCCACTGCATCTCCACATAATCCTTGGCATGTCCCCAGTCTCGCTTGGCATCTAAGTTGCCAAGGTATAGACAATCCTGGAGCCCGA
>CAZSOB010000205.1:0-3231 GCA_964608155.1 uncultured Desulfobulbia bacterium | reverse complement strand
GTAAAAAGCGATGGGCTTAGATATAAAGTTTGTAACTATTCAGCTGCACCCAATCTGCGGTTGAATAGTTACCTTTGGTTATTGTTACTTCTATGCATCACGCTGCATAATTACTAAAGTTTTTAAAAAAGTAGAAAGAATTTATGAAAAAATATTAACTTTAGGTTATTTTATAAAGTTCTTAAATGCCTTTTGGTCAACTACAGGATTTTATAGGAGCGAGCCCCTGTGCTGCCCCAGTATAGTCCATGCTAAACAATGTTTAAATAGGAGAATAAATATGCCGGAGAGAATCTATAATTTCAGCCCAGGGCCTGCCACCCTGCCGCAGGAGGTCTTGCGCCAGGCCGCCAAAGATATTGAGAACTACAACAACAAGGGCATTGGTCTTATTGAATTAAGCCATCGCAGCAAGGAGTTCATGGCCGTGGCCGAGGAGGCGGAGGCCCTGCTGAGAGAATTAATGAATATCCCTGATAACTACAAGGTTCTGTTTCTCCAGGGCGGTGCCTCTCTGCAGTTCGCCATGGTACCCATGAATCTGCTGCCTCAGGGCCATACCGCCACCTACCTGAATACCGGCACCTGGTCAAAGAAGGCTATTAAAGAGGCCGGGCTTTTTGGGAATGTTGATCTGGCCTTTGATAGTTCCGCCACCGGCTTTGACCAGGTGGCGCAGAATTGCGATTTTCATGGGGCGGATAACTCCGAGTATCTGTATTTTGTCTCCAATAACACAATCTACGGCACACAGTTCAGGAATTTCCCTGAGACCAAGGCTGATTTGGTCTGTGATATGTCCTCTGATATATTAAGCCGGGAGATTGAGGTGAAGGACTTCGGCCTCATTTTTGCCGGGGCTCAGAAGAATATGGGCCCGGCTGGTTGTACGGTGGTAATTATTCGTGAAGATCTGCTCGCCAAGGCCCCTGATAACATCCCCACCATGCTGCGTTACCAGACCCATGCCGATAAGGGTTCCATGTTCAATACCCCGCCCTGTTTCGCGATTTATGCCATCGGCCAGGTGTTGAAATGGCTTAAAGGCCAGGGGGGAGTACCGGCCATCGCTGACCTGAACTGTAAGAAGGCGGCTCTTATTTATGATATTATTGATAGTGGAGATTTTTATCGGGGCCACGCCGGGGAATCATCTCGTTCAACCATGAATATCACCTTTAATCTGCCCACTCCGGAATTGGAGGCTGAATTTATTCAGGCGGCAGCGGCTGTCGGCCTGGACGGTTTAAAGGGTCACCGCTCCATTGGCGGCATCAGGGCCTCTATATATAACGCCTTTCCCTATGAGGGAGTTGAAAAGCTGGTTGAATTTATGCGGGATTTTGAGACCCGGCATTAAAAAAACAGGCCGCTTAACTCTCTGCTGTTGTCTTATTTGGCGGGTATAATTTAAGCGGCCCAAAATTTTCAGTATATATTCGCTGTCTAACCCTGGCCGATGCCTCCAAGACCCCCACTGGGTCGAGGTAGTCATAGACCAGGGCTTTTTTGTTTTTGGCGGGGCGCATCACCCGGCCCACGGTCTGCAATACCCGGCCGGAAAATTTAATTGGGGTTGCCAAAAAAAGACTGCTGAGGCCGGGGGCGTCAAACCCCTCACCGATTAACTGCACGGTGGCAATTAATATTTTGATCTGGTTGTCTTGCAGGGCTTCCACTATTTCATTACGCCGAAAGGCGTTGGTGCGGCCGGTGAGAACTGCCGGTTCCCCACCCTGCTCCCTGATAAGTTCGGCCAGACGCAGACAATGATCCACCCGATCCGAGACCACGAGGCATATTCCGCCCCGCTTGCTTTCCTTAATCACATCGCTGCTGATTAAACGATTACGGTCATCATTTAAGGTCAGGGCGCTCATCATGGCCGGGTAGTCATCACAATAATTATAGGTGAACACGGTGGGGCGCAGGATAATCTTCGGACGAGCCACCGCCCCGTTTTTTTGCAGCCGCAGATTGTCTACCCGATGGACAGGAGGGCCGAGATAAAAGTAGATAAGCTTAGTCATTACGTCTTCCCGGCGATAAGCGGTGGCCGTGAGACCAAGGCTGAATTTGGCATCAAAGGCGGTAATGACATCGGTGAACAGGGAGGCCGGTACCCGATGGCATTCATCCACCAGAATATGGCCAAAGAGCGGCCGCAGTTCGTCGAGATGGCGGCGGGCCGTGTTGACAATGGCCACCGTAACCGGGCCGGGCTTGAATTTGCCATCGCCGATCAGTCCTGCCTTCAGGTGCAGAAATTCCTCAATCCGGGCAGCCCATTGATACAATAATTCCTTGGTATGGACAATAATCAGAGCCGGCTGCCGGCGGTGGGCGACAGCGGCCAGGGCCATGACCGTCTTGCCGCTGCCGGTGCCGGCCTCCAGAACTCCGAAGTCCCGCCCCATTACGTCACGCACGGCCTCTTCCTGATAATCCCGCAGACGGCCGTGAAAGTGGAAATTTTCCTCGGGCAGACTGCGGCGCTGATCAATTATCTCCGGGCGGACGCCGCCCTTTTCTAGGCAGGTTAAAACCACCTCCCGCGCCAAGCCGCGCGGAGTGCTAAGCCCCGCCTTTCTCTCCTTGTAAAAATAAAGATGCTGGGGGAATTTTTTCCCCACCCAGCGGGAATATTTTCTGGCGGCCAGGAATTTTGGGTTAGGCAGAGTGAGACGTTTCTTTATTGTTGTTACTACCTCGAGCGGGGCACCACAGAGCAGACATTCAGCGCCAACAGTCAAGGATAAGGGGTGATGATCCGGCATCATAAAATAGAAATTCGCGAATACTTAACTATCTAAATAAATTTGACTTTTATTTCTTAGATACGATACAACATTATATAATGGTTGTAATGGATTTTCCAATAATGTCATTCACATTATGTCTTTCTTGTCCATCGATAAATAGTTCTCAATGAGCAACAATGAAGGTAACTGTTCAGCAGTGCTCCGAGATGGGGGGCTGCTGAATAGTTACCAATGAAGCTGAGCTGATGCTTTTCCGTAAAGGGGCAGGTTATCTCAAATATTCTCATGCCAATGGGCATATTTGGGAATTATTAATGACTGATTGCCGTTGGCTGGTGGAGAAGATATGTGGGGAATATGATATAGCCCCGCTTATGGAGTTTGATGAAATTCAATAAAGGCCAGCAAAACTGGCCGTGGCCCTGGAGTCCCTTTATAATTGAAGATAGAGGTTAAGGATGTCAGTAAA
>CAZSOB010000204.1:0-3235 GCA_964608155.1 uncultured Desulfobulbia bacterium | reverse complement strand
CTATTCGGGGACAGAATGATTTTCGCCAAAAAACGCGAAAAAAATTCAGTCCCCTTAGTGCGGGGGTACTCTATACGGGTACCCACCTGGTAAGCCGGCACAAAAAAATCACCTGCTGAAAATAATTCGGGCCAGAGTAGCGCCGCGCCTTCTGCCATCGTCATCCTGCCAGTATATTTTTTCCTTTACTTCCTCGTCAAAGATGGCCTTTTCATCGGCACTGGCGATGGCGAAATAAGTCACCAGCTCAGCAAGGCCCTGCGCCAACGGGTATTGTTTAATGACCTCCGGCAGGGTTACCTGCTCCCTGACCTGCAATAATCGTCGAATATTAGCCTTTAGTTTTGTTTTGTCGACCACAATTTGTTCAAAAAGGGCATCAGCGCTGTACTGGCCATCGTCACCAATAACCACCTCGGCCGAAATCAGCGGTTTCAGCGGCGGCGAGAAGAGGGGACGTTCCATGGGCAGATTAATAGTGGGCGCCGGGCTGTCCAGGGTCATAAAGGAGCCGCCGGGCGGAGAATCACGGATAGACAGGGCGTTGGCCTCAATACCATGCAGGAGCTGCATAATGCGGCGATTTTCCAGATAGGCCTGGTTATCGAGATAGCGCCGCAGCTGCCGGGAGAGTTTGGCCACCGTGCGCTGGGTATGCTCACCGGCCTCTAACCAGTCATAATGAATACGCTTAAGACGGGGATCGGCATGCAGGGCGGCAATGCTCTCCATGCTGAATACATTTTCCAGGAGGGCACTTAGCTCCTCCTGACGCTCCAGCGACATCAGAAAATCCCAGAAGGCCCGGAAGCTCTTGCCCTGATCAGAATCGGCAATGGCATCACGCTCGCCAAAGATCTGTTCTAAGAGCTCGCCCTTGCTGCCATTCCAGGTGGCAATCTGCTCCCGCAAATTACGGTCAAGGCGGCGAAAATTCTGCTCCACCTCCCGAAAATCACCGAGAAGTTCACGGGCTAAGGCGCTTAGTTGCTGGAAACGTTCCCGGAGCGCCGTATCATCAAGAATTTCAAAATCGCCATTTTTAATCCGCTCGATCTGCTGGTCAATCTCTTGTTTCTGCCTCTCCAAAGCACGAATCCTGGTATCGGCATCATCCTCTGAACCGGCTATCATCTGGCGCAAAAGTTCAAAGACGGTTAACAGCCTTGATTCAGTGCCGATAAACGTCCTTTGCAACAGGCTTTCTAACCAGGCAACAGCCTTTTCTGCCGCCGGGGTCAGGTCAAAATGGGCCTCATCAGAGCCCGGCGGATAAAATTTACGCAGCCAGCCCTTATCGTTATCGGCCCAGTCATTCAGATAATCAATGGCCGGGCGGGGAAAGGCCTTAAGCCCAAGAACCTCACGCAGATTATAGAGTTCATCGTCAAGTTTGGCCGCCAATTCCTCCTGGGCCATAATCCGGATATTGGGTTCAATAAATACCCGGTGCAGGAAGGCAACAATGAGGGGGGCGTGCTCGGCAGTCAGAAGCCGCCAGGCTGGATGATTTTCACGGAGGTTAGAAAGGGTGTTAAAATCAAGACTCACCGGGTTTATTCCTTGCTCGGACTGGGTATATCGGCATTAACAAAGAGCTCTGTATCCCGCAAAAGGTCGGTTAAAAGGGGCTCTGGCACTGACGGGCATTGGCTCAGGGCAATACCTCTGCTGATTAGACCAACCTCCTGCTGATTAAGCACCCCCTTGGGCAAGGCCTCACCATAGAGCCATACAGCGGCCTCTCCGGGTAATACCGGATTATCCATACCGGCCCGATGGGCGGCAGCGGCCAGCAGCGATGATTGCAGAACCTCCACCGCGCCGCTTATCAGCTTCTGCTCGACAAGCACCTGGGCCGCCTTAAATTTCTCCTGCGCCAGGGTCATTAAACGGGATTCCCCGGCCTCTTCGTCCACGGCATCATAATAGGTTTTACCCCCTGCGACTGGTGAGCCGCTGCCGAGACGAGAAAGTCCCTTTAAGGTACGGAGATCAATAACCGCCACCGGCACCATTGCCGATGACAGACGGGCGGCAATCTGATCCGCCTCATCATCCACCTGATTCAACACCGCCAGCAGCCCGCCGCCCGCACCTAAAATCCGCTCAATCCTAAGGCCGAAGGCTTGCTGTAACTCCTCAATGCAATGAGTAATATTTTTTTCAATAAGTCCGTCGTCTCCGCCCTCTCCCCGCTCACTGATTTCGTCTGCCGCCTTCCCGGCCGCCGCGCCTTCAGAATCATCAGGGAGAGTTTCCGTAACCTGCTCCATCTCATCCGCGCCGTCTCCCTTCTTTAAATCACTATCTGCCAGCAATGTCTCCAACAGCTTTTTGGAAACCCCCACCACGTCCTCGGCGGCATCATCAGAAAAAACATTATCAAAGAGATTTTGTTTATTCCGCACCATAAAAAGAACCTGTTGTTCGTAGGAATCGGCCGCCACCATTGTGATAATCTGCACCTTGCGGGTCTGCCCCAGGCGGTGTACCCGGCCGTTACGCTGCTCCAGTACCGCCGGATTCCAGGGGACATCAAGGTTGATGAGCACCGAGCCGCTTTGCAGATTAAGCCCCACCCCGCCGGCATCTGTGGAGAGAAAAACCTGGATGCTGTCATCATCACGGAAACTATCCATCAGGGCGCCGCGTTTTGCCGTGGGCACCCCGCCATGGAGGCAGACATAGCCGATTTTAAGACGGCGCAGACGACGTTCCACCATTTTGGTCATTAATTTCCATTGCGAAAAGACCACGGCCTTGAGACCGGATTGCAGACAAACCTCGCTAAGAATATCGGCCAGTTCATCAATCTTGGGAGAGCCTTCTGTCTCCTTGTCCACCAGACCGGCGGCATCACAGGCCATACGGGCCTGTTGCAGGGCGGCCATCAGGCGGTTTTGCTCGCTGGGAGTCAGGGGACGGCGTTTGGCAATCTGAGCCAGCATACCGGCCGAGTTCATGGCAGAATCATGCAGTTCCCGCTGTTTGTCGGTCAATTCCACATCAAGGCGCTGCTCAATACGATCCGGGAGCTGCTTACTGACTAAGCGGCGGTCACGACGCAGCATCACCGGAACCAGGCGCCGGCGCAGGATGGAGAGATTGCGATATCCCAACACCTTGCCCCGTTCATCTGTAACATGGAAATCCACCATATAACGCCACAGCGGCCCTAAAATCTTGGGGTCAACCACCTGCATCAGGCTGTATAACTCCTCTAAACGATTTT
>CAZSOB010000203.1:0-3308 GCA_964608155.1 uncultured Desulfobulbia bacterium | reverse complement strand
TGGACAATAAGATCAGCCAGCAGGGTGATATTTCGGAGTTCGACAAGATCAGGGGTCAGGAGGTAATCATGATAATACTGCTTAACCTGTTGCCGGAGAATGGTTAGATTTTCCTGGACAAGAAGCAGACGTTTTTTACGGCGGACAATGCCGACATAATCCCACATCAGACGTCTGATTTGATCCCAGGTATGGCTTATAAGCACGCATTCTTCAAGCTTTTCCGCCTGCCCCGCGGACCAGGCGGGCAGGGGATAAGCTTTTCTGTGCCGCAGCTGCGGCCATATTTTTTTACAGTCCTGAAAGGCCTGCTCGGCAAAGACCACTGCCTCAAGGAGTGAATTACTGGCCAGGCGGTTGCCGCCATGCAGCCCGGTGCAGGCAGTTTCTCCCAGGGCGTAAAGAGAGTTTATGGTGCTGCGCCCCATTATATCGGTGCGGACGCCGCCGCACATATAATGAGCGGCCGGGACGACAGGAATAGGCTCGGCGGTAATGTCGATACCGTATGACAGGCAGGTGCTGTAGATATGGGGGAAGCGTTTTTTGATAAAGGCCGCTGGCTTGTAACTGATATCTAAGAATACGGAATCATCGCCGCTGATTTTAAGTTCGGTGTCAATGGCTCTGGCCACCATGTCCCTGGTGGCTAAATCAGCCCGAGGGTCATATTTGGACATAAAGGCCTGGCCGCGGGCATCAATTAGGCGGCCTCCCTCACCCCTTACCGCCTCGGAGATGAGGAAATTTTTGGCCTTGGGATGATAGAGGCAGGTGGGATGAAACTGGACAAACTCCAGGTTGGCCACCTTGGCCCCGGCTCGATAGGCCATGGCGATCCCGTCGCCGGTGGCGATGTCAGGATTGGTGGTATAGAGATAGACCTTGCCGGTACCGCCGGTGGAGAGGATGGTTACTTTGGCCTGAAAGGTGTGAATCTCCAGAGTCCCGGCTTCCTGGACATAGGCCCCGAGGCAGCGTTCATCTTCCGGCCGGCCGCTATAGGCGATCCCGGCCCGGCTGGCTAATAACAGGTCAACGGCAATGTGGTTTTCCAGAATGGTGATATTGGGGCTGCTGTTGGCTGCTGCCAGCAGCGAGGCCTCAATCTCATGGCCGGTGAGGTCGTAGGCGTGGGCGATACGGCGGGCGGAGTGGCCGCCCTCCCGGCCCAGATCAAGGCCGCCGCGGCCGTCATTTTCAAAGGGTACTCCGATATCGAGGAGTTCCCGCACCCTGGCCGGGCCGCTTTCCACCACCATGCGTACCACCCGCTCATCACAGATGCCAGCCCCGGAGATCAAGGTATCACGAACATGGTCAGCAAAGCTGTCCGCGGCACTGAGAACACAGGCAATTCCTCCCTGGGCCCGGTTGGTGGCGGAATCAACCTGTCCTTTCTTGGTTACCATGGTAACCCGGCCAAGAGCGGCCGCCTTTAAGGCGAAGGACAGCCCTGCTATGCCGCTGCCGATAATTAAAAAGTCAGTTTCAAATTGCATTTTTTTTTATTCACCTTTATGCTCGCAGCATCGTGCGGCATCCCGGATAAAATAATACTATTTTAGTAACTATTCAGCCTGATGTCTAAAAGTAACAATAACCACCGGAGTGCTGCTGAATAGTTACCTATTTTAAAAAATAAAGGTACTTGATTTACATGGCAAAACTTAAATTAGTCATCTTTGACTGTGACGGTGTAATGTTTGATTCCCTTGAGGCCAATCGTACCTATTATAACCGGATATTGGCCCATTTCGGCCATCCACCCATGGACGATGATGAATTGCGCTTCTGTCATATCCATCATGTTGCGGATTCCATCAGACATATATTCCGTAATTATCCAGCTGATTATGAGGCGGCCGACAGATACCGTCTTGGGGTGGAATATACCCCTTTTTTGCAATATATGCGTATGGAACCTGATTTGCGGGAATTTCTGGAGTTTCTGGCCCCGGATATTGAGCGGGCTATCAGTACCAACCGTTCAAATACTATGGGGATGATTCTAAAGATGTTTGGCCTTAGCGCTTATTTTGCCAAAGTGGTCACCTCGCAGGATGTGGTGAACTCCAAGCCCCACCCCGAGGCCCTTTACCAGATTCTGGAATATTTCGGGTTAACGGTGCCGGAGTGCGTCTATATTGGTGATTCAGAGGTGGATGTGCAACATGCTGCCGCCGTAGGTATGCGGATGATCGCCTTTAAGAATGAGCAGCTAAAGGCCGATTATCATGTCACTTCCTTCATGGAGATCAGCCGGCTGCCCATTTTTTCATAAGGGGCTAAGGCCGGTGCTTCAGGCGCACCTCACCATCTAAAAAATCTATGCGGTTGACAAAGACATCGGCAATAATCAGCGGTTCTTCAAAGAGGGCGCTGACTTTGATACCCTCTTCCACCACCTCCAGCTGGGCGGCGTTTTTTAAAACAACCTCCTCCTGCCCGTTCTTCTCAACGATAATACTCATCTGGCACATGGCATTTTCCTCATTTTTGTTTGTCTCAGTGTAACTATTCAGCTAAAGCCTAAAAACTACCAAAAACTATGAGCAGTTACGTCTCAGTTAACCCCCCCCCGTCTCTTTTATATATTTAAACAGAGTCTCAATTGTTGTAAACGGGTTTTTGTAAAAGGGGCTACGGTTCAATCTGGGCCAGACTGTTTATCTCACCGATGACGACCAGCAAATCATCAACGGCCAGTTTTTCATCGGCTTTGGGAACCAGTACATAGTCCTTGGCCTGATTTTTTTTCACCGCGATAACCTGAATCCGGTATTTGTTGGTGAGATTCAGCTCCCGCAAACTGCGGCCGGCCCAACTGTTAATTTTTATCTCCTTCACCACAATTTCTTCGTTAAAGGGGAAGTAATCAATAAAGCCGGGGATCGTGATGCGGTTGGCCAGCTGACGGGCTGCCATGCGCTCCGGCATAAAGACATCGTCAACGCCGATTTTTTTTAGCAATTTGGCGTGATCCTGATTAATGGCCTTGACCCAGACCACCGGCACCCCCAGTTCCTTCAGATACATGGAGATCATGGCGCTGGCGGCGATGGAATCTCCCACGCTCACCAGGACGTGGCTTAAATCCCCCATTCCCATCTGGAGCAGGGCCTCTTTTTGAGTGGCATTTGCCTTGTATACCTGGGTAAAGACGTGGCGAGCCTCTTTGATATTGGTCTCTCTATTGTCTATGCCAAGGACATTTACCCCCTGGGATGCCAGCTGCTGACCGAATTCCAGGCCAAATTTCCCGAGGCCGATAACGCCAACCTGGACAAAATTATTCATTTATTTAC
>CAZSOB010000202.1:0-3313 GCA_964608155.1 uncultured Desulfobulbia bacterium | reverse complement strand
TGGCGAAACGGGGCAGATCATCGGCCTTGAGCTGCTCTAATATCTTTATGTATTCACTGTCGGCGAGGAGATTGGCATCTATCTCCTGGGTCTCTAAGGGGAATTCCCGGCAAAAGTCCTGCATGGCCCTGATGATCCGCTCACTTAAGGTTTTAAGACGACGGTCTTTGCCGTCAATCTTCTTCTGGAGCCAATCCCGCATCCCGCGTTCACGATTGTCACAGGATTCCACGGTCAATTGCTGCTTACCAACGGCCTCATCCTGCAGGGGCCGCAACTCATCAACTATCTTTTGGCGCTTGGCCTCCGAGACACTGTTAATGATGGCGCGGCTTTGGCCAAGCAAATTTTCGGCCTGTTTCTGCTTCTCCTCATTCCTGGCATGCTGGCGTTTGTAATCATCTAATTTAGCCTCGTTTAAGGCAATATTCTTCTCTAAATCGGTAAGTTGCAGACTTAAAGTCTGGAGAATATTGGAGGCGTTCGTAAGCTCCAGCTGTTCCTGCTCCAGGTGGGAAATAATTTTCGCGATACTCTGCCAGTCAAGATCATCAAAATGGCGGAACTCGCCCAGTTGGGCCAGGGTGGTTCTCTGTTCCGAAAGCTCGTGGAGCAGGCTTTGCAGTTTGGCAGTTTTTTCGGTAATAATCCGCATCTCGTCAGCAAGATTCCGGGCCTCGCGGCTTAAGGCGGCAATCTTCTGTTCGTTGGTCCAGCCCAGGATATACCGGCCGCGGTCAGTAAGCGAGTGACGGTCATCCTTTTCATGCCGCCGGCCGCCGCTTTTAACCTGCCCGGCACAAGTCACCGCCTGGCGCTCCCGATGAAACTGGGCCATGGATTCGGTACAGGCATAATCAAAACGACGGGCCAACTCCTGCTCCAGCCAGCTGTAAAACTCAGAATCAGGTTTGATAACCAGCTTGTGGAACAGGGATTGAGGATGGAGATTAATATCCGCTGCCTTGCTCGCGGTTTTAACCCGGAAATAGACAAGCCGGCCACGCAGGTGGGTGCCGTCCACCCAGGCGGCCACCGCCTTATAATGAGGCTCCGGCACTAATAGAGAAAGCCCGAAATTATGGAGCAGCCGCTCGGCCGCCCCCTCCCAGGCTCCTTCATCATCACGCACCTTAATCAGCTCACCGGCAAAGGGCATATCTCTCTCATTAATACCAAGGGCGGTGCTGAGTTCAGCCCTGATCCTGATCTGGCGGGAATCAATATTGCTGCGCCGTTTTTTCAGGGATTCAATTTCCTGCCTGAGCCCCTGATGCTGCCGTTTAAGCTCCTCCAGGCGCACCGATTTTTCGGTGTGCTCATTTTGCAGTTCTGCCTCCCGCTGGTCAAGTCCGTCTTTTAACGAATTAATATTGGCCAGATTATCATGAAAATCATCATCATTCAGGATGTCTTTAAGGGCCGCCTGGCGGCATAAAACCTGATAACGATCAGCCCGTTCCCGGCGTTTGCCCTTCTCACGGCTGTAGTTTTGGATCTCTATCTTGATCCGGGCAATGCGGTCACCGCCATTGTCGGCAATATTAGATTTAATTTGATCCCGTTCAGCCTGCTGCTCCCGGCGTTTATCCGTCAATTGCCCAATTTTCTGTTCGAAACGGCTTTTCTCCCAGCTCAGTTTCTCTAAACGGCGGCCAATGAGTTCCGCCTTCTGGATGGCAAAATGTATCTGCAGACAGTCACGGCAATAACGCCAATGATCGGTGAGTTCAGTTAATTCCCGGTATTGGCGGCAATCGGCAGTCAGCGGAGTTAACAGATCAATCTGTTTTTTGGCCTTGATAACCGCCTCATGGGCGCGGGTGAGATCATCAAAATGGCCCAGCAAGGCCTTGATACGGGGTTTGGTATCGGCGGACTCCAGCATATGGGTACGAACAAAGGCGGTGAGATTTCCCACCGATTTCATCGACACGGTTTGATGGAAGAGATCCAGGGCCTGATCATTCTCAATCCCGAATCGTCGGCGGAAATCAGCCGCGTAGGGCGGAAAGCTCTCGTAGACATTGATCTTCGGCGCAGTCCGCAGACGTTTTCGCAGAAGATTTATATCGGAGCCGAAATCGGCAAAGTGTTCGGGGATGGTCAGGGCCTGATTGGCGACCAAATAAAAACGGTTCGGCGGCCCCATTAAATCCTTGCTCCAGAAGACCTGGGCCAAGGTCAAAATCTGACCATAACCGACGTTGCCGAATACCGTTAGGATAACCGAATAGCTGTTATGGTCACGCAGGGCCACCGGCTTTGAGGCGTGGCCGGAATCACTGCGCTCCGTTTTATAATAGCCCATAACATAGGAACGCAGGCTGCGCTCCCGGCTGTCGGCCCCGGCCGCCTTGTTATAGGCGATACGCTGGGGCGGCACCAGGAGGGTGGTAACGGCATCCACCAGAGTCGATTTACCAGAGCCAATATCGCCGGTGAGCAGGGCGTTCTCCCCATCAAGATTCATGGCCCAGACCCGGTTGTGGAAGGTGCCCCAATTGTAGATTTCCAGGCGTTTAAGGCGAAAGCCAGCCAGCTCATCGGAGGCGGCAAAATCAAGCAGCATGTTCTGCATCATCTCCTCCAACGGCTGGGGGGCCGGCCTGTAAATGCCCGCGATACTCCTTGAGGCGCGTGTCAAATTCGTTCAGCCATTGAGCATCAACAAAGGCCTTCATTACCCGGCGTACCTCAAAGATTTTATCTTGACCCCGCAGACGGCGCATGAGCCCCAAGTCGAGAATTTTATTGATATGGGCATCAATTCTATCCATTAGCCGGGCCTCATTGCTGCCCTCCGGCAAAAAGGTACGGGTCATTTCAACAATATCATCCCGGCTGATAATCAAACGGCTGTCGCCGCCCTGGGCGTCATTTTCAGTGAGCTTGCGGCGCAATAAGGCAATAATCAGACTCACCGGATATGAGAGCTGGCGGCGTCCCACCAGCCGGGGCAGGGGCGGCGTACCCTCCGTTGGGGGCATGGTATGGAGCCAGGCATAGCCTTCGGCCTCATCCAGTATCAGGGCGAGCCCCATAACAATGACATAATCCCGCACCCTGGCCTGCAGGTCAAGGAGATGCTGCCATAGTTTGGGGTCATTCTCCATATAGACCACCCCGCTCATGAGGGCAATTATAACCCTGGAAAGGGCATCTGGTTTTGGTTCGATTTCGTTCATTAAGCTGCTGATCTTGTAAATTATGGCGGCCGTTCAGCCGCCTCTTATTAAATTCAGTGTCCGGTTCATTCTATTCGGGGACAGAATGATTTTCGCCAAAAAACGCGAAAAAAATTCAGTCCCCT
>CAZSOB010000201.1:0-3314 GCA_964608155.1 uncultured Desulfobulbia bacterium | reverse complement strand
ATAAGGCAATGAGAATCATGGGGCAGTTTCTTCTCAAGCCTGTCAAGGGCAAACTCCAATTGCGCCGCTTGATTTTTGACCACGGCAATTTTTTCAGCACCGGCACGGGTGGGGCTGATAACGGGTTTCATCCGCAGCAAGTCTCCGAGAAACCCGCTTGACTTGGCCAATCGGCCGCCGGCTGCCAGATATTTCAGCTTATCAATAAATATGTATTCCTCACTATCTTCGACAGCCCCTTTGGCAAATTCAAGCACGGCCGCCGCCGGGGAATCCGTTTCACGCGCCCAGCGGGCAGTGCTGATCGCGACAGCCGCCAATCGGCCGGAGGCGGCCCCGGAATCAAGCACATCTAAGCGGTTATCAGGGTCAAACTCCTTTTTCCAGGCAGTAACCGCGGCGTAATTATTAGTGTAAACCGCTCCCACACAGAGATATAAAACATTGGCAAATTGTTTGACTAAGCTTTGGTAGTGCTGATAACGTTCAAAGGTGGAGGCCTGAGCGGTAATCACCCTTTCACCGTTTCTCATTAGGCTATAGATTTGTCCATGCGAAAACAGGCTCTCGGGCCGGGACTCATCCTTAGTTACAATGTAACTGTCCAGCAGGGTTATGCCAAAACTTTCCGCTGTTTTCCTGGAGATAGAACCTGCCGCATCCGTGACGATATGGACGGCCTGCCGGCTCTGCCGAGGTGACAGATTTGCCTGGTTGGCGGCATCCATATCGCTGTCCTGCCATTCTACAATTGAGGCAAATAAAGCCAGATTTTGGCGCAGCGCTTCAGGATCAGGGGTGTGAATATGTATTTTCAGAGATGATTTATCGGGGACAACCACCACGCTTTCGCCCAGTTTGGCCAACTTCTCTTTGGTGATTTCCAGACTGCTTAATTCCTGCCGGCACTCTTTTGAAGATGAGTGGGGGTCAATAAGCGCGTCAACACAAAAACTTCCACTCAGTGCGGCCTTAAAGGAATTAGAGACCGTCAGCCGGCCTTTAAAGAGATGCGTTACAGGACAAAAAATAGATTGTTCGCGGGCCATCTTCTGGAAAAAGCCATCAAGAAAGATAAACATTCCCAGGGCGCCGGAATCAACCACCCCGGCCCGCTCCAGATCGGCAAGCAGCCGGGAGGTAGAGAGAACCGCGCCTTGTAATTGATTCCTGACTATAGCGGCAGCCGACTTTTGGGTAATTGACTTATCAGCAAGAATTTCAGCAAGCCGGTCAAAAACCGTCAGCATTGTGCCTGATTTGGGCTGCATTATAGACTGCCAGGCGTTTTCCCGCCCGGCATCGGCCATTCCCGCCAGCTCGGCAAAGGAGTCGGCCTGAATAAATTTTACCAAAAAGGAGGCGGCAATATTACCGGAATTACCAGTCGCCGAGCAGGCCAGCTGGTGAGTCAGTTGGGCCTTATCTATATTGATATCGCGAAAATGGGCCAGGCTTATTCTAAGGTTTGTGCCGGTATCGGCATCCACAACCGGATAGACATTAATCCGGTCAAGAAGATCAGCCCAGGAGACTAAACATTCATAGCCGCAGCAATATGCCTCCCTCAACAGACTCATCAGGCCAAAAGACGCTTTATAACTGCCAGGTCGTATTTACCGGCAGCCGTTAGGGGAAGATTGTCAATTTTTTTGATGAGACGGGGCCGGGCGTAAGGCTCAAGCTGCTCCATAAGATTTTTTTTGAGCTCTTTAAGATCAACCCTTTCCCCGACAATCAGGGCGGCAATCATGCTCTCCCGGCCGCCGGAATCGGCCAGGGTAATGACAAAGCAGTCTTCAACACCCCGCTGCGCCTTTATCTTGTCGCGAACCTCTGCGAGATTGACTCGTTTACCGCCCACCTTAGCGACGGCATCAGAGCGGCCTCTGAGGAAAAAACTATTATTCGGCCCGCTCTCAATCCGGTCATTGGCCGCGAAAAAACCGTTTTCATCCCTATGGGCATCGGGGGAAATATAGGCTGAGCGCACATAGAGATTCTCATGGCGCCTTTGCCAGTCAACCGTCTCAAAGGGGGAGTAGGCCTCCTCGCCTCTGGCCCGTGCCCTCACGGCAATGCCGCCGGTCTCGGTTGAGCCGTAGACCTCGATTAGCGGGACATTATTTTGGCGGCAAAACTCTTCGTTGTCAGCCCGCGGCAGCCTGCCTGCCGACGAAAAGGCCATTCGGAGAGAGCCGCTGGAGGTTTTACGCCCTTTTAAAACACGATAATGCACCGGAACACTGGCCAGAATAGTGGCGGAATTATTAATTACCGCCTCGGAAATTTCACCTGGGAAAGAAGGGGTGCCCGATAGAACGGCGGCCGAGGAGATTAAAGGGATAATAACGGAAAACAACAGGCCGTAAATGTGGTATGGCGATACCGTGGCAACAATCAGGTCTTTATTGCTGATCTGGTATTTTTGCGACAAATAGAAGGCCTCCGCGAAAAGGTTATTGGCGGTCTTTGACCAACTCCTTGGCGCCCCGGTTGAACCACCTGTAAAAAGTTTCAGCAGCTCGGAATTGGGGGCAATTGGCGGCAATTGGCCAAGCCACCGGGTCTGCCCTGGTTCAGGGCAAATCACTTTTGTTCCGGCCGGAAAATCTCTTGGCGTATCGGTTATAGCGCTTGTAAACCAGGTCGCCTCCCGCATCTCGGCCAGGGCACGGCCTGAAAAGGCAAAGGGCAGCAACAGAGTCGGGCCGCCATGAAGCGAGGCCAGAATGGCGGCGGCGATTATGGCCTTGCTCTCCGCCGCGAGGCAGATAACCTCTTCCTTGAAATCGGCGGCCGAAAAAAGTTCTCTCAGCCCCTGGGCCATTTCATAAATCTCAGCAAAGGTATTCCCGGCCAGGATAAACTCTTTATCCGCCCGGCATGAATCACCCCGCAGCATCTTCCCGAGCCACGGTTCGACGGCAGGCGTATCAGTCGCACGGCCGGGCATTATCGGGCCTTTTTGCCAAAGGCCTGGCCCGCGAGACTCCGGTCTCTGGGCTTAAAGGTGTTATCCGCCACCTCCTTCTGCACTACCTTCTGAAAGAGCTTAAACATTTTCAGCTCCTGTGGTTCATCATGGTAAAAGGTATTCCAGGCGTATTCAAAGAGTTCCTGCAGCCGTTCCGGGCTCATATGTTTAGGCTGATATACCACCTTGTCGGCGGAATAATCGTTCCAGTCATAGGAAAAAATTCTTTTCTGCCTCTCCATTTCCTCCGCCGCCCTGGTATGAGGGAATGGGGTAAGCACAGTGAATTCGGCCAGATCAAGCTCTATTTCAAGTAAAAAATCGACCAGCCTCTTTA
>CAZSOB010000200.1:0-3325 GCA_964608155.1 uncultured Desulfobulbia bacterium | reverse complement strand
TGGGGACGGCGGGCGGCCAAGGACTCCCAGGCCGCGGCACCATCCTTATACCTCTGCTCTCTGACTAAGGCCCAGGCCGAGATGACCTTTGCCGTTAAAGAATCCGGCACCTGCACCTCGACATCGGCGGCGGCCTGGAAGGCAAGAGCCGGCTGATTATACTGCCAGGCCCAACGGGCATAGACCAGAATATCAGCGGCTGGCAACCGGCGAATCTCCCTAACAAGGGCCGTCACGGTTAACCGCCCCAAGCCCAGTAAAATAACCTTGGCCTGGGGATTTTCATGATCACGGGCCAATACAGCCTTACACAGCCCTGCCGCCCGTCCCGGTGCCAGAGGAGCCCAGAAATCAGCCAGGGCCAACTGCCTCCTCGTCCAGCGCCGGATTTTATTATCTCCCATTGCCCCGCCACCAGCGCTTAGTTCAGCCTCCAGCCCCGTGATTAAACGCCGGGCCTGATTTTCTTCCCCTTCCGCCAGTAGAAGACGAGCCTTCAGCAGAGCGAAATCCCAAGGCGCAATCCCCTTCCGCTTACGAGCCAAAGCCAGCCAGCGCCCCGCCTCATTCAGACGGCCCTCCAGCAGAGCCAGGTCAAAGAGCCTGGGTATCAAAAGATCTCCCGCAGCGCTGACAACTAACCCCACCCGCAGAGCCTGACCGGCCTCATACAGACGCTCGTTGCGCTGAAAAACCGTGGCCAGCCCCAGGGCAGCCCTGGCGGTCAACCTGGCCCGAGCCGGACATTGAGGCCACCCCTTATTATTGACCGTTTCATTGATTATACTTTCATAGGACTCTATGGCCTCCTGCCAGGCGGCACAATTGGCAAAGGCCTTAGCAATATCAAGCAGAAGCGCCTCGGACATGGGGCGCTTCAATGCCCGCCGCAGGGTCAGATAATGATGTACCCCGTCCAAGCGGCCCAATTCCCCGGCAATACGAATAGCACGCCCCAAGATCTCCTGTCGTTTAAATGATGAATGCAGCAGGCGGTCATAATCCTTAAGGGCTGAGCCCAGCCGGCGGCCGCTCTCGGCCAACCGGCCCTGCCAGTAAAAAAATTCCGGCCGTTTACAGCCCTGCCGTTCTAATGACTCTATAATTGGCGCGGCCTTACCGTCCTCACCGTTCCCGACATATATTGCCGTTAGCTGCAGCTTAACATTCTCATCGGCAGGGGCTATTTCATAAATAGCCTCCAGAACCTCGGTGAGTTCCTGACGGCGGCCCATGCGCCGCAAGAGACGGGCCATGGGCCGGTAGACATCAATCACATGCGGCGAGACGCGGGCCAGACGCTTCCAGATTTTCAAGGCCTCTTCATTGTGACCAATGGCCAGAAAGTTATTGGCCATGGCTCTTAGGATCTCCGGGTCATCAGGACTCATCCCCAAAAGCCGCCGCCAGATATCAAGGGCCTGACTATAAAGACCCTTCTCGCCATAGAGCTCAGCGGCCTGCTTCAATTTCCCCCGGTCAGGCCGAGGCTCAATGGCAATATAGTCCCGCAGGGCATTCAGGGTTTCATCCTTATTACCGAGAGCGGCCTGGAGCTGCACCACCAATCTGGCTGATTCCAGATCAGCAGGCACAAGATGCCGGTAGAGAACAAAACATTTAAGCGCCTTTCGTAAATCCTTGAGCCCCAGGTAACATTTACCAAGCCGCTTTAACAAATTATGATCTTGAGGATATCGCCGCCGCAGGGCGAGGAGATGCGGCAGGGCCTTATCAACCTGGCCCAGAGTCTCATAATAAGCGGCAATATAGCGATGAGCATCCATATCCCCAGAGCGGCGGGAGAGCAGCCGCTGCCAGTATGAGACGGCCCGGCCTCTATCAATATGCTCCAGGCTCAAGGCCGTATAACGTAAAATACGCCAGGGAGTGTCAGCCGCCCCGGCAAGGGAGATAAAAAGGCGGCTGGCGGTTTTATAATCGCCGCGTTCATAGGTCAGATAGGCCAGGGCCCGCCTCAGACCGGGGCTGTCTGGTGAGAGTTTAAACAGTTTTTTCAAATAGGGCAGAGCCGCGCCGGAATCCCCAGTCTTAAGCAGGGCAAAGGCCGCACCAGCCAGACTTTGCGGGTCATCAGGATTATTTTTTAAGAGAGAGCTAAAATAGGCGGCCGCCAACTGGAAATGGCCGCCGTTAATCTCCAGGGCGGCCAAGGTACGGAGATAATCAGGGTTGTCATCTCCGCCCTCCACAATATCCGTCAACAGTTTAATGGCCTCATTATCCCGGCCCAGGGCATGAAGGACATTGGCAAGTTCCCAGACCGCCGCTTTAAGATCCGGCTTGGCGGTTAGGGCCTGGCGATAACTTACAGCCGCTTCCTTCAGGCTGCCGGCAGATGCCTGCCGACGGGCCTTGTCCCAGGCTTTCTCCCAGGCCGGATGCTTTGCGGAATTCAAAGTTTTAATGAGGGTTGAATCCGGTTTTAGAACCTCAGGCCAGGGAATATGGGTAAATGAAAAACTACGGAGAAAATCAGGGGCGGGTGTAATTGAGGCACTCCCCACGGCAGGCAGCAGAAAAATACTAAACAGCCCGACAAGAAAGAGAAGGGAGAAATTCAGCTTAAAATTTATCAGTTTCCAACGCATACATAAATCTCATGCCCGCGGCATGACTTGCCGTTCCATTCAGCGGGCTTTACGGTAAAAATTATAGATATTTTCAACCACAAAATGGATCATATCCCGACTTAATTCCGGATAAACAGGCAGGGCCAGAGTCTCCGCCGCTGAGCGCTCCGCCACCGGCATTCGTAAATTGCTCAGCCCCATGTCAGCCACACAACCCTGTTTATGCATGGGGATAGGGTAATAAACCGCACAACCCACCTCATGGGCCTGGAGATAGTCCTTTAGTTCATTACGCCGTCGGCAGCGGATAACAAATTGATTATAGACATGATAATCGGCAGCCGCCTCACCATCCAGGGCGGCGGCCTCGGCATAGACCGCCGCGGGCGGCGTAATTTCATTAGTGCTCAACCCGCACTCGGCCAGCAATTCACAATAGAGTGCGGCGTTCTGCCGCCGGGCCCTGTGCCAATCCGGCAGATGGGGTAATTTTACATTCAAAGCCACCGCCTGGATGGGATCCATACGAAAATTACCACCGAGGACAGCATGGAAATAATTCGCAGCCCCGCCATGCACCCGGATAACCCGGATCAGCGCCGCTAATTCATCATCATCAACCGTAATCATACCGCCATCGCCGATCCCGCCCAGATTCTTACTGGGAAAAAACGAGAAACAACCGGCCTGCCCCATACTGCCCGCCCGCCGCCAGACCGTCCGCCCGTCAA
>CAZSOB010000199.1:0-3335 GCA_964608155.1 uncultured Desulfobulbia bacterium | reverse complement strand
CCCATAATGGCGGTGAGTATATTGTTAAAATCATGGGCAATGCCGCCGGCCAGAACCCCCACTGATTCCAGCTTCTGGGCCTTGTTTAATTCTTCGTTGAGTCGTTTTGTCTCGGTAACATCCCGGAAGACCAGGACAACTCCGATAATCTGGCTTTCCCGGTCACGTATGGGGGCGCCGCTATCGGCGATGCTGCGTTCTATGCCGTTTCTGGCAATAAGGGCGGTGTGGTTGGCGAGATCAACTACCTGGCCGTATTTTAGTACCTTAGGCACCGGATTTTCTCGGGGGGTTCGGGTTAATTCGTCAATTATATTAAAAACCTCGGCAATAGGACGTCCCGCGGCCTCTTCCTGTGTCCAGCCGGTAAATTGTTCACTTATCCGGTTAAGGAGGACAACCCGGCCCTCAATATCGGTGGTAATGACTCCGTCACCAATACTGCGCAGGGTGACAGCGAGGCGCTCTCTCTCGGCCTCCAGGGCCTTCTGGATTGCCTGACGTTCCGTAACCTCGTTTTCTAAGGAAAAATTGGTTTCCTCAAGTTCGGCGGTACGCAGGGCTACCATCTCCTCAAGATTATTTTTGTACTCCTCAAGCTCAATGTGAATGATTTTGACCCGTTGGTAATAGAGGCTGAAGGCAAAGATAACAAAAAAGGTGGCAGTATTTATGGCTCCGCTAAAGGGTGACAGCATCTGCCAGATATGGTCGCGGCCGCTCAGGAGGAGGAGCTGTTTGATGAGGTGGCCGCAGGAACGGGAGACGGTAAAGACGACAATTGCGAGGGTGAAGAGCAGAATATAATGGCGGAAAATATCTTCGTGGCGCACCCGGTACCAGGCCCAGGCCTGTTGCAGGCAGCCTACGGCCAGCAACAGGGCTGCTATTGAGCCGATACTGTCAATAATCTCCACTGGAGCCCAGGGGACGATCATGGTTGCCGCCGCCATTTTCTCAAGGCGAGAAAGAGGAAATACAGGGCTGGTAAAAGAAGAAGGTGATCTAAACGGGAGAAGTAGAACAGGATGTCGGCGCTGGATTGAATGGTGAAAGAGATGTGATGGCCGCCCTGGTTTTGAAATTGGTTGGGATTGATATATTCGGCCAGCCAGTGGCCGCTAAAGGCCAGCAGGTTCCAAAGCAGAATGAAGACAAGAAAGGCCGTAAACTGTGGCCAGCCGGAGTCTGAATGACGCTCCGCCCAGGTGTTGATTAAAAGATATACCATGCCGGCCATGAAGAGCAGATGACCTATCTGGTGGGCAACCAGGCCTTCCGTGCCGCCATGATGCTGCACCGCTAAGGCGGGAGCGGCCTGGAGGACGGCAAGGCAGAGAGCGGTTAAGGCGGATATTATCTTCATGGCATTAATTATGAAAGCATTTACTGATTACCTGCTTTATGTCTTAAATTGCATAATTTTACCGGCACAAAAGAGTATAAACTAATAAACAGCACGTTGTCAAATTAATAGGGGGAATACATACGCACAATTAAAAGGGGGATTTTGTCTGTAATGTTAGACTGTTGACTCCCTGCCGTCCAGGTTGTCTGCCTATGTTTTTATAGGGGCTAATATCAACAGACAGAGGGCGGAGGCGGCCAGCGCCGCCCCGATGAAGAAGGCGTTTTGGGCCCCAAGACTAGCCCAGAATACTCCGAAAAGCAGGCTGGCCGGCAGGGTGGCGAAGCCTACCACGCTGTGGTACCAGCCATAGGCCCGGCCGCGGCCCTGGGGCGGGGTGAAATCCGCTACCAGGGCTCGTTCTGCCCCCTCTGTCAGTCCGTAATAGAGGCCGTAGAGGAGCAGAAGCCCGCCTAAGGCATTAAGATGAGAGGCCATGGGTATGGCTATGTAGACAAGAAGGTAAATAAACCAGCCGCCCATGATCGCCGTTCGGCGCCCTAAACGGTCGGCCAGCCAGCCGCCGGGCATGCTGCAGATAATCTTGGCAATATGCAATAATATCCAGAGGCTGATTACCCAGCCCAGGCCCAGGCCGAATCTGGTTTGGGCGTAGAAGATGATAAATAGATCGGAGCTGTTGCCCAGGGTGAAAATAGCCACCGCCAGCAGAAAGAGGAAAAAACGCGGCGGCAGCCTGTCTGGGGAGCTGGATTGGGCGGCAGAGATCTGCGGAACGGGAACGGCACGGGCCTTTTCTTTGACTAAGCGCCAGAGAGAGATGGTGGCTGCCATACCTGGAAGGGCGGCCAGGGCGAATAACCAGCGCAGGGCGTTCATTTCCCGCTGCCCGGCCTGGATAATACCTTGCTGCCAAAGCAGGGTACGGCCCAGCACGAGGTATAAAAACGCGGCGGCCAGCAGGGGGCCGCCCACCGCGCCGCCATGATCCATCAGGCGGTGAAAGCTGAAGGCCCGCCCTCTGATCCCGGCGCTTATTGATTCACTGAGCAGGGCATCACGGGGCGCGGTGCGGATGCCCTTGCCGATTCGGTCGCCAAGCCGGAGGGCTGCCACCTGCCAGCCGGTTCCGGCTAAGGCAGTGAGGGGGCGGATAATGGTTGATATGGCGTAACCGGTCAGGGCCAGGGGTTTACGGCGATGCAGACGGTCGCTGAGACGGCCGGAATATAATTTGAGCAGGCTGGCCGTGCTTTCGGAAATCCCTTCCATGAGGCCGATGTAGACGGCAACCATGGACGACGGCATGAAGCCGCTGAAAAAAATCGGCAAGAGGGGGTAGATCATTTCGCTGGAAAGGTCATTGCAGAAACTTACCAGGCCGAAGGCCAGTACATTGCCCCCTAAAATGTCTCTCCATTGCCCCGCCTTTTTCATCGGCTGGTTCTCCCGGTAATTTTTTTCAGACACTCTGTGCTACGAAAAAACCCGCCTTTTTCACATTACATAAAAAAAGGCGGGTCTTATTATTTTGTGGTGGAGCTGGGCGGGATCGAACCGCCGGCCTATACGTTGCGAACGTATCGCTCTCCCAACTGAGCTACAGCCCCGTAAACGTGTGATTAATATCGCAGAGCGCGGAAAATATCAAGCTCTTTGTCAGAGGGCAGGGGCGGAACAGTCTGCTGCCCGCCCTCCCTTGGCCGCTGTTTATTTATTCTGTTACAGATTGCCGGTTTTGTTCAGTAAAATTACTGCTGCTTTATATGAGATGAATATAATGGCTGCCCAGGAAGTTAGTAGTATGACATTCATATAATTTTCCTTATTGATAAGTTTTTTTCATGAACCTTATGCTCTGCCTTCTGTCTTCTGAATCAGTATAAATCGTCGTAGGCCATTTCGTCGGCGCTTAATTTTCTGCTGTCCATGGCATTCCAGACATGGCCGATATAGGCGAGGACAA
>CAZSOB010000198.1:0-3354 GCA_964608155.1 uncultured Desulfobulbia bacterium | reverse complement strand
TTAGTGAGAATACACAAGCCGCCAGGACAGGCGGTAATATCGCCCAAAAGGCTCGTAAGGAGCTTGAAGAAAAAACAGGCTACAAGGTGGTGAGTTCTAATAATTATCTACCGCCAGGAAACCACAATGATAAAAAATAAAATAAATTTCAGGGTGGAACCTTATTTGATACAGGTCGGATGGTATGGTGAAGGTCATATATAAATATAGTGGGGAATGCTATTTTGAGAGAAATCGGATCTTAGGATCTTAGTATGACAAGCGGGTTAGTGTGGTCTTTGAGGCGATTCAACAACTGCCTGTGGAAGACGAAAAACCGTAACAAAAAATAGGATTCTTACAAGAGGAAGTGGCTGGTGATAAAATCATATTTCAGATATTGGGGTAAAGCGGGCAAAGTAGAGGATGAAAACTCGGATCGCTATCATTTACTGCCGTATCATTGTCTGGACGTTGCGGCGGTGGGATGGCTGTTGCTTGATCCTGAAAAGCTGCTTTGTAGCCATTTAGCTGCGCGGCTCAAGGTATCTCCTCGCTGGTTGCGGAATTTCTTTGTGTTTTGCTTGTGTCTCCACGATCTTGGGAAATTCGCAAGGGCATTTCAGGGATTGCAGCCCAGGTTATCTCCAGAGCTGGTAAAGCCTAATCCTCAGATGATTTACGATTCGAAAAAGGCCAGGCACGATTCGTTAGGGTTTTGGCTTCTGCGAGATTGTCTCACCCTGCAAATTGCAGAATTATTTCAAATCAATAGTTCAATTCTACAAAGAATTTTTCCCTGGTTGGAAATTGTCACCGGTCATCACGGTATGCCGCCAAGAAAATCTGGTTTTCGAGGCCAGGACTTTTTTGAGAAAGAAGATGAAGAGGCTGCTTACGATTTCCTCAAAGACGTCTCTACTGAATTATTTGCAGAATTAGATTTTCAGCCATTGCAAAACAAAGAGCTAAGGAAGCGGCTGAAAAGCACCTCCTGGCAATTGGCGGGTATCGCTGTATTGGCAGATTGGCTCGGCTCGAACCGGGATTATTTTGACTTTGTTGATAGACCGAAAGGGCTTTCTGAGTATTGGGCTCAATACGCTCTCCCTAGAGCCCAAAAAGCCCTGCAAGCGATGCCACCGACAGTATCGGCGGTTTCCTTTACAGGTATAGTTGATTTGTTTCCCTTTATCCGGAATCCAACGCCATTGCAGGAATATGCGGTTCATGCTCCGTTGGCTGGCGGGCCGCATCTGTTTATCCTTGAGGATGTTACTGGTGCCGGAAAAACAGAGGCGGCTCTGACGCTGACCCATCGTTTACTCGGTGCCGGGGCGGCGGACGGGTTGTATGTGGCCCTGCCGACCATGGCAACAGCCAATGCTATGTATGAAAGATTGAGCCGGGTATATCGCTCCTTTTACAGTGATGAGGCGCAGCCATCGTTAGTTCTGGCCCATGGCGCACGGAATTTATCGGATCAGTTCCGCAGCACTGTATTTCTGTCAGAAAATCGACAAGAGGAAGCCAATTATGCCGAGTACGGGAACAGGGAAGGTTCGGAATTATGTGCCTCGGCGTACTGTAACGCCTGGATTGCGGATAACCGTAAGAAGGCGTTGCTGGCGGATGTCGGCGTTGGCACCATTGATCAGGCGTTGTTGGCCGTCCTTCCGGCTCGGCATCAGTCTTTACGGATGTTGGGGCTGTACCGTAAAATTCTTCTCGTTGATGAGGTTCATGCCTACGACAGTTATATGCAGCAATTGTTGGATACTCTTCTTGAAGCGCATGCCAGACAGGGCGGGAGTGTAATTCTTCTGTCAGCGACCTTGCCGCAGGAGATGCGGCATAAACTGGCTGGGGCTTTTTATCGAGGTTTGGATCGTCAAGAGCCTGAGATCAGCGAGAATGCCTACCCCTTGGCTACCTATTTTTCAGCAACAGATGGCAGAGAAACTCCTATTGACACCCGGAAAGCAGTTCAGAGAACGGTAAAGGTTTCAAGGCTGAACACAGAAGAGGATGTTTTGGAATTGATCCACAATATCGTTGCCCAGGGGAGGTGTGTCTGCTGGATTCGTAATACGGTCAAAGCGGCAAGGCAGAGTCATCAGCGCCTGGCTCAATGTGAATGGAGCAAGCCTGGCCACCTGCATCTTTTTCATAGCCGTTTTACCATGCTTGACAGGCAGCGAATTGAGATGGACATCGTGGCCAGGTTCGGCAAGAAGTCTGGTAAAAGAGTACGCCAGGGGCAGATCCTTATCGCCACTCAGGTGGTGGAACAATCGTTGGATCTTGACTTTGATGTACTGATTAGCGATCTCGCCCCAATTGATCTTATTGTGCAGCGGGCAGGACGTCTGTGTCGTCATGTCCGGGATGTTTCAGGGGAAATAATCGAGGCGGAGAACGCAGAGGATCAGCGTGGCACTCCGGTTCTATACCTGTTCTGCCCTGATCCCTTGCATGGTGTGGATGTCGGTTGGTTAGAGGAACAGCAAAAAGGAACCCAGGCTGTTTACCCCCATCTTGGTCGGCTCTGGCTCACTGCCAAGATTTTGCTGCATGACAAAAGAGGGGCGTTTGCCATGCCGGATGATGCCAGAGAGCTGATAGAAGGTGTATATGGACCGGAGGCGGAAGATAAAATACCGGAGGAGCTTATGGAGTGCTCCTATGATGCCGTTGTCCGTGATATGGCGCAATTGAACATGGCCGACCTGAACGTTCTTAAACTGAGTAAAGGTTACACCTGGGCCAGTGGCGAGTGGGATGAAGAAGTTCATACCCCAACCCGGTTAAGCGAGGTTGAGACTGTGGCCGTGGCGTTGGTTTGCCCCAAGGGTGATAGCCTGCTGCCGTATGCCAAAGTGAATAAACGCTATGAATGGGCCTTAAGCACCGTCAAGATACCGGAGTGGGAGTGGAAAGAGGCCAAAAAACGTATTTCCCCCGCTCTCCAAAAGCAGATTGATGATATGAAAAAAGAAGAAAAGGCCCTTCGCTGGTTGGAAGTATTCCCCCTCTCCGCAGATATGAAATCTTATTACAGTGCCGAAGACGGCTGGAAAATTGAAAATGGAGAAAGTTTATGAATTTGATCACTGATCCGTGGATTCCGGTTATTCGTAAGGATGGCCCGGATACGATACGACCGTGGCAGATTGCTGAGGTTGATAATCCGGTTCTGGAGATAAAGGCACCGCGGCCTGATTTTCAGGGGGCATTGTATCAACTGCTGATAGGTCTTTTGCAGACCTGTTTTGCTCCGGAGGATGAGGAAGAGTGGCTGGAATATTGGAATGCCCCCCCATCCCCTGAGCAATTAAGAGGCGCTTTTGAAAAAGTAGGAGGTGCCTTTGAGTT
>CAZSOB010000197.1:0-3372 GCA_964608155.1 uncultured Desulfobulbia bacterium | reverse complement strand
AAACATCTTATTAACCCGCAACCAAGAGGAACGCTAATGCGTAAATTTTTCTTTGTTATTCTGGCACTCACCGCCATGACCCTGCCTGGAGTCACATCACAGGCCAAGGTCTACACAACCATAGCCCAGACCTACAAAACCAGCGCTTCACCGCTGGACATTACCACCTCAGAGGACGGCAGACACACCTTCGTCCTCACTAAGGGCGGCAATGTGCTGATTTACGGCAAGAAAGGGCTTAAAGGGCAGATCAAAGTAGACCCCGCCTTCGACCATATCACGGCCGCCGTGGGCGGTGACCGCCTCTTCCTGTCCAGCAGCAAGACCCGGCAGGTGCGGGAGGTGCTGGTTGATTTCGTCCACAAGATAGATATTAACGGCTCGCCGTTCCTGGGGCCGGAAAAGGCCAAGGTAACCATGGTGGTATTCAGCGATTTTCAATGCCCGCATTGCGCCAAATTAGGGCCGCTCTTCGAGCAGATACTCGACAAAAACCCAGACACGGTAAAAATCGTTTATAAAAATTTCCCCCTCAATATACACCGCTACGCCGCCGCCGCCGCCCTGGCCGCCGCCGCCGCTGATATGCAGGGTAAATTCTGGCAGTACCACGACCTGATATTTGAGAATTATCAGAGTTTAAGTATTAAAAAGCTTATCTCCTTCGCCCGCCAGCTGGATCTCGATATCCCCCAGTTTAAAAAAGACATGAACAGCAACGCGGCCAAGGTCAAGGTAGGACGTGATTATGAGGAAGGCAGACGCCTGAAGGTTACCGGCACCCCAACCATCTTTATTAACGGCCGTCTGGTAAGAAACAGAAGTGAAGATAATATTCAGAAAATGATTGATGAGGAACTGCGGGGAACGGATAAATAATGGCGGTTCTGCTGCGTAACGACAGCGACCGGGAGCTGCGCGCCAGGGCTCTCGCAAAGATCTGCCGTCGTCTCCTACGCCTCTGCGGCCAGGAACGCAGCGAATTAAGCGTCATTTTCACCAATGACCCGGCCATCCGCAAGCTGAACGCGCAATACCGCAAGCGTGACAAAGCGACCAACGTCCTTTCCTTCCCCCAGCAGGAAGGAGCCCCGGATAACGGTCTTATGCTGGGTGATATTGTCATCTCCGTGGACACCGCGGCCCGGGAGGCGCGGGAGCAGGGACAGAGCCTCCATAACCGGCTCCAGAAATTATTGATTCACGGCTTTGTTCATCTCCTGGGCCTGGATCATGAACGCTCGGCAGAGGAAGAGCGCCTCATGCGCCGCCGGGAGGAGGAGCTTTACCTGCAACTTAGAATGAAGGAGGGAAGATTTATGCCCCATTTAGCGATAAATGTTGACCACATAGCCACCCTGCGCCAGGCTCGGGGAATTAATGAGCCCGACCCCGTATTAGCCGCCGGTATCTGCGAGCTTGCCGGAGCCAGCGGCATCGTGGCCCATCTCCGGGAAGACCGCCGCCATATGCAGGATCGGGACATAAGGTTATTGCGCCAGACCGTCAAGACCAAACTGAATATGGAGATGGGCGCCGCGCCGGAGATCATCTCCATCGCCCTGGATATCCACCCGGACATGGTCACTCTGGTACCGGAAAAGCGGCAGGAATTAACCACAGAGGGCGGCCTGGATGTGGCCGGGCAGCGTAAGAAAATCAGCCGGGTCATCAAAGATATGCATCGGGATAATATCCCGGTAAGCCTCTTTATTGATCCTGATCAGGTTCAGGTTGAAGCCGCCCTGGAGGCGGGAGCTGATTTCGTCGAGATTCACACCGGCCGTTATTGTGATGCCGGGAATGAAGATGAGCAAAACAGGGAATTTGACCTGGCAGCGGAAGCCGCTCTCTTTGCCTATAATCAGGGCTTAAGGGTCAACGCCGGCCACGGTCTCAACTACCAGACCACAGGCCGGATCGCCGCCTTGGATACTATTGAGGAATTAAGCATCGGCCATGCCGTAATGGCAAGGGCCATTATTGTGGGGCTAACAGAGGCAGTACGGGAAATGGCCGCCATTATCAAGGAGGCTGGTCTTTAAAGGTAAACGATCAACAAACCACTGTGGAAGGTGATCGCCCTCCGAGCGCGTGCAGCAGGGTGTTCATGGAGCGCTTACCTTTAAAGAGCCGCCTTTTCCTCCGGAGTCATGGCCCGGCAGTGAATCTGCTGTTTATCCTTATTAAAATACACCACCGTCCCCTCCTCCGTTGTGTTGATTATCCTCGTTACCCCGGCGATAGTAACCTTGGTGCCGGGATAGAGGATACCGTAAACATATACCGCCTCATTGGCGGCCTGATCCATCTCCAGTGCCAGTTCATTCTCACGTTCGGTAATCTGATTCACCCTTTCCATGGCCTCCGGGAGCATGGCGTTATACTGCCGCAGAAGCTCAACCTTTTCCGGAATTAAGTTGCCCTTCTCATCCCGCTGCATTTCTTTTAAGGCGGAGGTGGCCTTTAATATCTCCGTCATCTTTTCGGGCCAGATTTCCTTGTCCCGCTCCAGCTTCTCCACCTTCTCAGCCAGGCAGGGATTGATCCCCACATTCAGCTCCGTCACCACCTCACCATCGGAGCCCAGCTCCCGGGCATACACTGAACCGCCCACCGTATAGTGGCCGCCAATCAAAACACCCTTGCCGCCCAAGACCCGTAAGTCACCACCCACCCTGGCCCGGCCCTGAATAATGGCATCAGTGACAGTCAGATTACCCTTGACCTCGATGGTGTTGACTCCCTCAACAAAATCAATGCTGACATCCCCCCAGCTCTTAATGACCACCGCCTCACCCACCACACCGCCCTTAATTTCCAGGGAACCGCCAGCGGTAATAATGGCGGAATTCTGCACCCCCTTGGCAATAAATATATCGCCCTTACATTTTATTTTAAAGCCCGGCTCCACCACTCCGTTAACATTCAACCGCTGGCCGACAAAGGCTATATTCCCCTGACTCAAGTCAATATCACCCTGTACCGTGTGTTCAGTCATCACCGAGGCCTTGCCTTCGGCCAGCAGGTATTTGCCCTCCAACTCCGAAAAGGCCTGCGTACCATCCTGGCTGAGCCGTACGCCGGCACCCACCTTAATAGTGATATCCTTGCCAGGTTTAGTGTTAATTTCCTCACCGGAAACCGCCTTACCCGGTGTACCCTTGGTTGGGAGAATCTTTTCCAGCAACAACTTATCCTTTGGCACATTGACAATGGCGCCTAATTCCCGGTAATCGACTTTATTATCATTGTTTTTAGCCACCTTAGGAGCCCGCACCACCGTTGGTTTCACGTAATACTTCACCCTGGCGTTAGTTCCCGGCACCGCCTCCCGCCCCATGGCCACAAGATAACCCCCGGCCGCCCTGG
>CAZSOB010000196.1:0-3376 GCA_964608155.1 uncultured Desulfobulbia bacterium | reverse complement strand
GAGGAGGCCAAGAAGACAGCCGGTGCCAAAGTGGCTGAGGAGGCCAGTAAGGCATCGGCTCCAGCCGCTCCGGCTCTGGAACTTGAAAAAGTAAAGCTTGCTGAACGGGCGGCCAAAATAGCACCCGATAATTATACCCAGGCCTATAACGGTGTTATTCGTGAAACCGTGCTTGGTAACGGTGACCACAGCATTACCGTTGGCGGCTCCAAGACCTTGCCGTTCCAGCTTTTTGAGGGTGAAATTCCTCATAAACAGTTGATTGCCATGGACATTGTTGATGCCAGTTATGAGGAATGGCCGGAGCCCCTGAGCCGTCATTTTGCCGATGTCCTTGGTAATCCCGTGGCCTGGGCTCAGAAATGCGTTAAAGAGTATGGTGCCGATGCCCTTTGTATCTCACTAACCAGTACTGATCCCAACGGTTTGAACCGCGATTCAGCCGAGGCCGCCAAGACCGCCGCGGAGGTCATCCAGGCTGTAGATGTACCCATCATCGTCTGGGGCTGCGGAAATGCCGACAAAGATACTGATACCCTGCGGGAATTAACTAGCGTAATTGGCGGCAAAAAGGTCTGCTTAGCCCCCCTTTCTGACGCAAATTACCGTTCCCTGGGCGCCACGGCTATGGCCTTTCAGCATACAATTGTCGCGGCCTCCCCCATTGATGTTAACCTCGCTAAACAACTTAATATTCTTCTTGAAAATCTCGGTGTTTCCTTAGAGACGGTGATGATGGATCCCTCTGTCGGAGCCTTGGGCTATGGCATTGAATACACCTATTCCGTCATGGAGCGGATTCGCCTCGCCGCTCTGACCCAGCAGGATGAAAAGCTGCAGGTACCAATTATCTGTAATCTGGGCCGTGAGGTCTGGAAGGCCAAGGAGTGTCGTCTGCCCTCTGATGAACTGCTGGGCGATCAGGAACGGCGCGGGGTGATGATGGAGGCGATTACTGCTGCCTGTATGTTACTCTGCGGTGGAGAGGTCTTGATTATGAGGCATCCCAAGGCCGTGAATCTTGCCAAAGAGTTAATCAACAGCCTGTTGGGTTGATAGTATTAAGAAGTTTTTTTATAGCGCGTAATTTAAAGGAGTTATCCCATGTCTAAAATTATTTGTTCTGCCGCCATCAGGGGGGCCCATAAAATTATTGATATGGCCGAAGAGAGTTTTGAGGCGGCCATCAAAGAGTACGGCATGGAGCAGGAGGTGGCTTTTCCTAATACCACCTATTACCTGCCGGTTATCTACAGTATGTTGGGTGCTAAGATTCAGACTCTGGGTGATATGCGCGATATCTTCACCGAGTGCCGTCAGCTGCTGCCGGCCAATGTTGCTAATGATGTCTGGCTGCCTTATCTCGGTCAGGCCTTAGATGCTGGTATGGCCACTATTTTCGCGGAGGAGATGTACGAGGCCATCCGCTATGTTAAGGATCCTAATTTCTATACCATGACGGAAGACCCCACTGCTGAAAATATTTGGCTGGGGGCGGCTGATGACGTTATTTTCCGTAAACGGGGGGTCGAGTTTGTTGACGGTACCGCCCCGGGTTTTGCTGTTATTATGGGAGCCCCTAAGGATCAAGAGGTCGCCAGCAAGATTGCCCTGGAATTGCAGGAGAAAAACCTCTATATCTTCATGCATGATCACTCCGGCGAGATACGCATGCCCGAGCAGCTGGTCGAGAGCGGGGTACAGGTAGGCTGGAATACCCGTCTGGTTCCTTTTGGCCCCACCTATACCAGTGCCGTTTTTGCCCTGGGCTTTGCCTGCCGGGTAGCCATGGCCTTCGGCGGCATTAAGCCGGGCGATTATCAGGCCAATCTTAAATACAATAAGGATCGTACCTTTGCCTTTGTAATGGCCTTTGGCCCGGTATGTGACGAGTGGTATGCCAATGCCGCCGGGGCCATTAACTGGGGCTTTCCCACCATCTCCGATTATGATATTCCCGAGGTTCTGCCCACCGGGATATGTACCTATGAGCATGTGGTAAGTAATGTGCCGCACGATGAGATGGTCCAGAAGGCCATTGAGGTACGCGGCCTGAAGGTCAATATCAGCAAGATTGATATTCCCATGGCCTTTGGCCCGGCCTTTGAGGGTGAGCGTATTCGTAAGGATGATCTCTATATGGAGTGCGGCGGCGGGCGTACTACCGGCGTTGAGGTCTTGATCTCTAAAGCCATGGATGAGGTGCAGGATGGTTTGGTAGTTGTTGAAGGCCCCGATATTAAAGATATCGAAGAGGGGCAAAATCTGCCCATCGCTATCCTCGTAGAGGTTGCCGGTCGTGAGATGCAGTCTGATTTCGAGCCTATTCTTGAACGTCAGTTTCATCACCTGACTAATTATATTCAGGGCATTATGCATATTGGCCAGCGTAATATCATGTGGGTACGAATAGGTAAAGGAGCCGTGGAAAAGGGCTTTTCCTTTGAACATATCGGTACGGTACTGCATGGTAAGCTGCACCAGGAGTTCGGGGCCATTCTCGATAAGGTTCAGGTCAAAATTTATACCATTCAGGAAAAGGTTGAAGAGGTAATGGAGCTGGCCTTAAAGGTCTATGGCAAGCGTGATCTTCGCCTTGGCAATATGACCGATGAGACGGAGGATATTTTTTACTCATGCACATTGTGCCAGTCCTTTGCTCCGAGTCATGTCTGTGTTATAACCCCGGAGCGGGTAGGGATGTGCGGGGCCTATAACTGGTTAGATGGTAAGGCCTCATATCAGATTAATCCCACCGGCCCTAATCAGCCCATTGAGAAGGGTGAGTGTCTTGATCCCATTATGGGCGATTTCAGTGGTATTAATGATTTTGTTCAGCAGGCCTCTCGGGGTGCTGTTCCGGCAGTTTCCTGTTATTCACTGATGAATAATCCCATGACTGCCTGCGGTTGTTTTGAGTGTATAGCCGCCATGCTGCCCCAATGTAACGGGGTGATGATTGTTGATCGTGATTATCGCGGCATGACCCCGGCCGGCATGAAATTTACCACCTTGGCCGGTATGGCTGGCGGCGGGGCCCAGACCCCTGGCTTTATGGGAGTTTCCAAACATTTTATCACCAGCCGTAAATTATTGCTGGCTGAGGGGGGCTTGAAGAGGTTGGTTTGGCTGCCCAAGGCCTTGAAGGAGCAGCTCAAGGATAAACTAATTAAGCGCTGTGAAGAATTGGAGATGCCGGAATTATACGATATGATTGCCACCGAAGAGCAAGGCTCTACCGAGGAGGAGATTATGGTCTTCTTAAAGGAGAAGGGGCACCCGGCTCTGGAGATGGAGATGGCAGTCTAAGAAAAACTATTCGCTATCACTTGTTAACTGGTTATTTTACGATAGTATTGGAGGACAATAGAAAATG
>CAZSOB010000195.1:0-3393 GCA_964608155.1 uncultured Desulfobulbia bacterium | reverse complement strand
CGGATTACCGGGATAAGTACCGATATTGTCCGTGAATTGATGCGTCGTACCAACTCCAAGGGGGTTATCCAGCTCTGGCCCTGGCCCCGGGCATATAAAACCGCTCTCCGGGAGGCCAATGTCGTTCTATTTACTGCCGGTCATACTGCCCGGCGTGATAAGCTGTTTCAATGGGTGGGGCCGTTGTTTAAGAAACGCTGGATATTTTTGGCCCGCCGGGAAAGTGGCTATCATCTTGCCGACTGGCATCTGGCGCGGGAGGTGAGAAGTATTGTGGTCTTACGTGATGATGCCCGGGCGCAATTGCTGCGTGATGCGGGCTTTCACAATGTCACCGAGGTGGGCAGCCATCTCCAGGCCTTGCGTATGCTGGCCGCCGGCCGGGCTGATCTTTGGCCTACCTCGGATATGGAGGCCGCTCTTATTGTCCGTCAGAGCGGATTGCCTTGGGCCGACTTCAGCGAGGCGGCGGTGATTAAGGACATTTATTCCGCGGTTATCATCTCAAAGGGGACGGCGCTTAAGGTGGTTTATGACTGGCAGCGAGCCTGGGAGGCAATGGCCGGAGACGGTACCTTAACTGCTATTGCCCATCGCTGGTCACAAAAACTCAAAATTGATATTCATCTCCAGGGGCGCCTGCTGGTCTTTAGCGGCCGCCAGAGGGCGGAGGAATAATGGGCCTCAGCCGTCTTTATCGTCAGTCACCCCTGCTCACCAGGCTGGTACTCTATTTGGCCATTTTTGGGGTGGCGGCCGTTGTCCTCACTGCCGCGCTGGGGAGTAATTCTGAATATCGTCATAAAATAGAGCATATTCGGCAATATATAGATGGTTTGGGGCAGACCCAGGTGCCGGTGCTGAGTCGTAATCTCTGGACTATGAATGATGAGGCGGTGCGTTTGCAGTTAAACAGTCTTCTCCAGAACAGGGATCTGGTCTATCTTGAGGTTGCTGATGTCAGCGGGGGGCTGTTTAAGGCTGGAGAGCGGCCAGCCGCCGGGGAGCCTGTTATCTCGCAGACCTTCCCCTTGATTTATGATGTCAACGGGAATAAGGTTGATCTGGGCCGTTTTCTGGTATGTGCCACCACGAAGACGGCCTGGCAGGATGTGGTGGAGGATATCCCTCTCCAGTCGGGGCTGAATGTTGCCATTATTGTCCTGATCTGCGTCTTTGTTTTCTTCCTCTTCTATTTTACGGTTAGCCGCCATTTACAAAGGATCGCTATTTTTGCCGCCGAGCTGGATTTTGATAATCTGGGGCGCGAACTCCAGCTGAAGCGTAAGCCTCGCCCCGGTCTCGATGAACTGGAGCGCATCGTAACCGCCTTTAACGAGATGCGCCGCAGGCTCATCGCCGACAGAGATGTGATGGCCGCCCAGCAGACCAGGCTTTTGGAGGGGCAGCAGAAATATGAAACCGTCTATAATGCCGCTTCGGATGCTATCTTTATTCATGACGCCGCTACCGGTGCGGTTGAGGAGGTGAACCAGAGTATGCTGGATATGTTTAAATGCAGTCATGATGAGGCGTTGGCCGGTTTCCCGCAGGACTTTACCAAGATTGATGAGGTATATAACCCGGAGTTGGCGATTCGGCGGATAGAGGCGGCGATAAAGGAAGGGCCGCAACGTTTTGAGTGGCATGCCCGCCGGGGTACGGGTGAACCATTCTGGGCTGAGGTGGGGCTGCGTTACGCTGAATTTGGCGGCCGGGGGCATGTGGTGGCCGTAGTGCGGGATATTGAGGCCCGCAAAAAGATGGAATTAGCCTTAAAGGCCGAGCAGCAACGGCTTCTGGTGACTATACAGGGGATAGGCGACGGGGTAATTACCACCGATGTCAGGGGCCGGATTACGTTGATTAATCAAGTGGCCCAGAAATTGACGGGCTGGCCGCAGTTAGAGGCCTGTGGCCGGAGATTATCAGAGGTCTTTCATATTGTTAATGAACAGAGCGGTGAGCTCTGTGAAGATCCGGTCAGCAAGGTATTGGCCAGCGGTAAAATCATTGGCCTGGCGAATCATACCGCGCTCATCGCCCGGGACGGCCGACGACGCCTAATCGCCGATAGCGGTGCCCCGATCCGGGACGAGGCGGGCGGTATCATCGGGGTGGTGCTGGTCTTTAGTGATGTAACGGCTAAGGCCCGCTTAGATGCCGATCTGCAACGGGTTAAAAAGCTGGAGGCGGTGGGGGTGCTGGCCGGCGGTATAGCTCATGATTTTAATAATATTCTGGCCGCCATCCTTGGTAATATCAATATGGCTCGTCTGGAACTAAAAACAGGCTCCTCCGGGGTGGATGAGTTATTGGCCGAGGCTGAACGGGCCTCGTTACGGGCCAAGGGCCTGACCGGTCAACTTTTGACCTTTGCCAAGGGCGGTGAACCGATAAAAGATATTGCCAATCTCCCGGAAGTCATTCGTGATTCGGCCGATTTTGTCCTCCGGGGTGGTAAGGCGCGCTGCCGGTACGACTTTGATACCCCGTTATGGCCGGTGATGATCGACAGTGATCAGATCAGTCAGGTGATTCAAAATATGGTAATTAACGCCCAGCAGGCCATGCCCCAGGGCGGGGAGATCAAGATCAGCTGCCATAACCTCAGTGAGATGGATGGGGATTTTGTCCGTCTAATTATCCGTGATGAGGGGGCTGGAATAGAGGCGGCGGTTGTTGAACGTATATTTGATCCCTATTTTACCACCAAGGATGGGGGTAATGGTCTGGGACTGGCCGTTTCGCACTCCATTATCCACAAGCATAACGGGAGGTTGCGGGTGGAATCGACACCGGGTAAAGGCACGGCCTTTATCATTGATTTCCCGGTAGCGCGGCCGGGCGCGGCAGCGGTTAGCGGCGAAGAAAGAGCTCGGGACGCGAATTCCGGGGTGGTAAAGGGGGGTACGGTAATGATTATGGATGATGAACAACCCTTACGTGATCTGGCCGCTGTCATGCTGGGCCGCCTTGGCTATGAAACGGTGAAGGCGGCTCATGGCCGAGAGGCGGTGGAACGTTATCAGGAGATGCTCAAGGCCGGTAAGGCCCCGGAACTGGTTATCATGGATTTGACTATTCCTGGTGGTATGGGTGGCAGGGAGGCGGCCGCTGAGATCCTAACCCTTGACCCGGCTGCCCGGCTGGTGGTGGCCAGCGGCTATTCCAACGACCCGGTAATGGCCCGCTGCCATGAATTCGGTTTTCGAGCCGCTATCAGCAAGCCCTATCAACTAACTGAGTTGCGGGAGGTAATCAATCAAGTTGTGGCGGCGGCAGATGACGGTTAGGTATGAGGGGGCGGAGACCGATGAATTTAGCAGAGCAGATTGGTCGGCAAAATGCTCTTGTTCTTGCGGCTCGCTTTTGACGACTTATACTATATTA
>CAZSOB010000194.1:0-3398 GCA_964608155.1 uncultured Desulfobulbia bacterium | reverse complement strand
ATTTAAAGTTACTTTATTAGAAAGACGTTAGGGCGCAGTTAATTATTGATTTGCGGGTGTATTTTTTTGGTCTTTGCCCAACTACAGGAAACCTTAATTTAACCAAGTCTTAACCCAATTTTAACAAACCTCAGGTATGTCAACAGGGTAAGAACAGCTATTCCTCAATCCATAGAAAACCAGAATATCATAATGAAAGACAAAATTTCCACTCAACCTTTATACCTTGACAAGAGCGAGAAGAAACGGCATGAATCAGCTATCAATCAGCTTTGTGAGGAGTTATCCATTCACAGAGCAAACATGGAGAGTATCTATGAAGACATTCTCCTCGAGTTAAAATCAAAGGCCCGCATTCAGGATTTTATCTACATCTTTGTTGATCGAACTATCCGGAATCGTTATAAACAATCAGATACCGCCATTCATAAGCGGCCTTGAAGCCATCACCTGCTCTTAACATTTATCGTAACGAATTAAGTTACCAGATCCTCTTTCAACCCTTATATAGCACTTGATTTTTCAATGAATTTATGCTTTGTTTTCGAGTATTCGGATGCTCAAGTTTGAGCGTAAAAGGGAACCCGGTGTAACTCCGGGACGGGCCCGCCGCTGTAACCGGGGACGAATGCCGCATTAATGTCACTGTTCAGGCAGCACGCTGTAATGGCGCCGCTGTCACGAATGGGAAGACGCGGCAGGCAGATTGAACCGGAAGTCAGAATACCTGTCCGAAGCTAAACAGGCTGCGCTGGAGAAAAGGCGCAATCAGAGAAGCCGCCCTCGCGGACAAAGGGCCTGGCTCTTATTCGTGGAAAAATCAGGGAATCCCCGAACCATTTTTTATTGGTCCGGGGTTTTTTTTTGCCCTTTCTCATACCTTTCAAGCCGCCCCAGGGCTCAAGGCACCAAGATGCCCCTGTGGGCGGCAAAGTGAACTAAAAACCGATGCACCTTGATACCTATTATAACGGCGTTGAATTACACCGCGGAGACAAGATCATCTACGCCCGTTTTCTTGAGCCGCATATGGTACTGTCAACCTGCCGGGCCGCCGGTGGCCTGCGGCGGGATCTTGAATACGTTTTGAACTACCAGAGCTGTGAGCCCGCTAAACATAAGCGCCGTCTTTTCCGGCTTGAGCCCCAGGCCTGTCAAAAAATGATCTGCGAACCCCACGGCCTGCCGGCGGCAAAATGCGCCGCCATGGGCACAGCCGCCAATATGCACCATGCCGCCTTTGTTACTAAAAAATTCAGAGAGCTAAAGGTGACGGCCGTGGTCACCGGCGGCGTGGAGACCAATGCCGGCCGGGCCGGTGATCCGGCCTCGGTTATGGAGAATCCAGACGGCTTTGAGAAACTGCCCCCGGCCGACAGAATACCCGGCCCCGGTACCATCAATATAATGCTTTTTATCAGCCGCCCGCTCACCGAGGCGGCCTTGGTCAGAACAATTATAACCGCCACCGAAGCCAAGACCGCGGCCCTGCAGGAATTGGCGGTGAACTCCCGTTATTCAGACGGCCTGGCCACCGGCACCGGCACCGACCAGATCATTGCCGCCGCCCCAGACCGGGAGGGATTCCGCCTCACATGGGCCGGTAAACACAGCAAGCTGGGCGAATTAATCGGCCGGGCGGTCAAGCGGGCCGTCAAGGAGACTCTCGCCAGGCAAAACGGCCTGACTCCCATGGGCCAATGCTCTGTCAAAATTCACTTAGAGCGCTTTGGCTGCACCGGAACATCCATGCGGGCGGGCATCGCCAGTTACCTGAAAACAGAGCAGGCCGCCCTGCTGCAGAATAATTTTTCCGCTGTCATCCGTGATCCGCTTACCGTGGCGGCCATAGCCGCCATGGCCCATATCCGGGACAAATTCTCCTGGGGTATCCTGCCCTCTTCCTGCTGGCCTGAAATCATGGGAGCGGCCGCGGCCCAGACAGCCTGCGCCGTAAGCGGCCGTTATGATAAAATGGCGCAATACCGGAAAATACTAAGCCGGGCGGCAGGCTCCGGCAGAGAAAACCATTTCCTGGAGCTTTGTTGGCAGACCATGGCCTTAGGTTTTGCCGACAAATGGCACGACAGCAGCGAGCCCCAGGCAAACGCCCCAGCCCAAACAGATAAAAACGAGACATGAATCCAACTATCCGCGTTCTCTACATCCACACCATAATGTTTCACAGCCGCTGCTGGCAAATAGCGGCAGATAAACTCGCGAGCCAGGGAATTCAGCTTGTTTTCATCCCCCAGCCCCAGGCCATAGAGCAGCTTGCGGCAGGCGGCTGGGATTTACTCATAGCGGAATTAAGCGTCGGGCAGGCTGATTTTGCCGCGATCATCCAGGCGGCGGATAAAATACCCCGCCGTTTAGGTCTTTCCTTAGAGATTCCCACCGAATTTACCACCTTCAACCGAAAAGCGGCCGCCGCCTTCACTAAATTCACCAGGGTCATGTCAACGGATAATTACGCCGGCGCCCTGCTTAATTTGCTGCGACAAGCGGGGTTCACCACCCGCACCCAGCCCTTGATCGAGATACGGACAACCGGTATCTGGCACCCTGAGGCCCCGGAGTCCTTTCCCAACCCGGCCGACTATCTAAGCTGGCGGAGAAAAAACCGACTGCCTGCCGCCCCCATCGCAGCCCCGCTCTTCTACTACGGGCAATTAGTCGAGGATAATCTAGCCGAACTCCGCCTGCTGGTAAATCAGCTTGAAAAGAACGGCCTTTGCCCCATGCCGCTATTCTCACCAGGGGTGGACGATGACCACCGCCGCCCGGCCTGGTTTGAGCTGCTGAGCCAGACGCCGAATCTCCATGCCATTATCAATTTTATGGCAGGCCGTCTGTTCAGAACCAGGGCCGGAGCCAGGCTCCTTGAAGAGCTTGACGTACCTGTCCTGCAGGCCCTTCGTTCCCACTCCCAGACCCCGGAGCAATGGCTGGCCGACCCGGCGGGTCTGCCGCCCATGAGCGCGGTCTTCTCCCAGAGCTATCCCGAGATGTTCGGGGCCGTCCAGCCCACCATGACTGCCGGCACCAAAGGTGATCCCAAGCGGCGGGGCAGGCACGAAACACGCACCTTCATTCCCATCCCGGAGCGCATCGCCACCCTCTGCGGGCGGCTGAAGAGGCAGATCAAACTCCGGCATTTGGACAATAGCGGCAAGCGCCTGACCATCGTTCTCCATAATAATCCCTGCAAGGGAATGGAGGCCGCCATAGGCATGGCGGTCGGCCTTGATACCTTTAAGAGCCTAAGCCGTCTGTTAACCGCCCTCTCCGAAGCGGGTTACAATACAGGCGGGGCTCCCTTGGACGGCAAGGAGATTTTGGCGGAGATTCAGCGGCGCAAGGCCATAGCCGAGTTCCGCTGGACAACGGCGGGCGAG
>CAZSOB010000193.1:0-3409 GCA_964608155.1 uncultured Desulfobulbia bacterium | reverse complement strand
AAATAATAAAATGAAAAAAATGAAAGGAATAAACATAAACTGGCTGCTTCTCATAATGATCTTGATACTTGCTGAAGCGCCGCCGGTTTTCGCCAAAACGGTGACGGGGATTATTAATATGGATTTTGATCTCTCAGCCCAGCCCGCGGCCAAAGAGGTCAGACTCTGGATTCCTTATCCGGTTTCGTCACAATACCAGGATATCAGCGCGATCAGAATAAAGGGCGATTTTGCTCAGTCTGCGGTTTATACCGACAAAAAATATCAGACCCCCATCCTTTACGCTCAGTGGCCGGCTGGCGCCAAAAAGCGCCACTTAAGTTTCTCCTTCAAGGTGGTGCGTCAGGAGGTCAGCCGACGGGATTTTCCCAAAAAAGAGGCGGCCTGGGATCCGGCCGATTACTCCATGTGGCTGGCCCCCTCAAGTCTCGGCCCCATTGACGGCCCGGTAAAGTCTCTCGCTGATTCCATTGTTAAGGGTAAGACCACGGTGCTGGCCCGTGCCAAGGCCGTCTATGACTGGATTTGTGACAATATGTACCGGGAGCCGAAGACCATTGGCTGCGGCATGGGTAACGTCTGCGCCTTATTGAAGATTAGAGGGGGAAAATGTACCGATATTCATTCGGTATTTGTTGCCCTGTGCCGGGCTGCCGGTGTCCCGGCCCGTGAGATTTTCGGTATTCGTATAGGCAAAAAAACGGGGCAGGATATTACTAAATGGCAGCATTGCTGGGCCGAATTTTATCTGCCCGGTTATGGCTGGGTGCCGGTAGATCCCGCCGATGTCCGTAAATTGATGTTAAAGAAAAAATTGCGTCTTTCTGATCCGGAAACCACCAAGCTGCGCCATTACTTCTGGGGCGGTTGGGATGCCTATCGGGTCAAACTGGCCCTGGGGCGTGATCTTATCCTCAGCCCGCCCCAAAAGGGGGCGCCCCTGAATACCTTTGGCTATCCATATGCCGAGGTGGATGGAAAACCCCTCGATTTTTATAATCCCGCTTCATTCAAGTACCATTTTACCAGCTATAAAGTGGGGGCAGCGGGCCAGGCCCTTCTTCCTACACGGGACTGAAGGGTGATGGCGTCGTAAAAAGTCCGATCTACTGCGTTGTGGCGTTTTGGCAGACCTTCGGCATACCATTTGTATGGCCGAAGTCCCGCCAAACCACCACGCCTGGTATATCGAAATTTTTACTTAGCCATCTTTTAGAGTGTGATGGACTTTTGACGAGTCCATCAAGGGTATTAAAGGTATGAAACAGCAGGCTGCAAGAAGGCCGGGCAGTCAATGGTAAATCATATAAGTGAGGCTAATCATGAATTCAAAAAAGTTTGAGGTAGCAGCCTATCCTAAGATGTGGGAAGACCTTGATATGGATGTGGCAAGGTTTGACAAGGCTCGTCTGATGCTGGGCGAGGCCTATGAAAAACTATTTCTCTCCCAGGCGCTGCGGCCGGAGAAAATGGCCTATTTTGATGATATGATCTCCGAGATCTTCGGCGGCCGGATTAAGGAGATCCTAACGGTCAAGAAGTCCGGTAAGCCGGTGGTGGGCACCTTCTGTGTCTATATCCCCGAGGAAATTGTGGTGGCGGCAGGGGGCGTCTGCATTGGACTCTGCGGCGGCTCGCCGGGCTCCATTCCCGATGCCGAGAAAATTCTGCCCCGCAATATCTGCCCCATGGTCAAATCAGCTTACGGCTTTAAGGCCGGGCGTATCTGCCCATACTTTCAGGCAGTGGATTTTGTCTATGGCGAGACCACCTGTGATGCCAAAAAAAAGACCTGGGAACTTTTGGATCGTCTCGTTCCCACCCATGTCATGGAGATTCCGCAAATGAAGAGAGCCAGAGATCGGGCTCTGTGGTTAGAAGAGGTCAAGGACTTTAAGGCCAAGGTGGAGGAGATCAGCGGCAGTGCGGTATCCGAGGATAATCTGGCCGGGGCCATTAGACTGATTAACCGCAAACGGCTGGCCCTGCAGCGCCTGACCAAGCTGCGGGCCAACAATCCCGCTCCCATCAGCGGCAAGGATGCCCTGTTAATTGAGCAGATTGCCTTCTATGATGAGCCCGAACGCTTTGCCGCTAAGGTCAATGAACTCTGTGATGAATTGGAGGACAGGGTGAAGGCGGGTAAGGGTGTGGCTGGTGATGAAAGCCCCAGGGTTATGGTCTCCGGCACCCCCATGGCCCTGCCTAACTGGAAAGTTCATAACCTGTTGGAGAGCGCCGGAGCTGTGGTGGTCAATGAGGAATCCTGTATAGGTACGCGTTATTTTAAGGATCTGATTGATGAGGACGGCGGTTCCATGGATGAGCAGTTAGCCAATCTCACCGACCGTTATATGCAAATTGACTGTTCCTGCTTTACCCCCAATGATGAACGGGTGGATCAGGTCTTACAGGAATACCGGCAGTCAGGGGCTCAGGGTATTTTGCATTACTCTCTGCAGTTTTGTCATACCTATAATATTGAGGAGATCAAGATTCGTGAGGCCTGCGAAGGTGAGGGTATTCCCTATCTCTCCATTGAAACAGATTATTCACCGGAGGACGTGGGTCAGTTGCAAACCAGAATTGAGGCCTTTCTGGAACAGATAGGGAACTGAATATGGTGGTTGGCATTGATTTGGGATCACGCACCATTAAACTTGCCCTTATCAAGGATGGCGAGATTGCCGATCAGCAGCTCGTCGAGAGCGGTTTTGACCCCTATACCCAGGCTCAGGCCATGATTGAAAAATATAGGGCCAAAAAGATTGTGGCCACCGGCTATGGCCGTCATCTGGCCCGTGAGCATTTCGCCCATGAGGTCATCACCGAGATCAAGGCCCATGCCCTTGGCGCCCGTTATTTTTTCCCGCTTTGCCGTACCGTGATTGATATCGGCGGCCAGGATTCCAAGGTGATTGCCCTGGATAAAGAGGGCCGGGTAAGTAATTTCCACATGAACGATAAATGTGCCGCCGGCACCGGCCGTTTTTTAGAGATCATGGCCGCTTCCTTGGGCTTTCGTCTAAACGACTTCGGGGCGGCGGCCCTGAAGTCGAAGACGGAGGTGACGATAAATTCCATGTGCACGGTTTTTGCCGAGTCCGAGGTTATCTCCATGAAAAATCGGGGTATCCCGGCGGTGGATATCGCCAGGGCCGTTCATCATTCCGTGGTCAACCGGCTCGTTGCCATGCTGGAGCGCCTGGGTTATGGGGAGGAGATAGTTTTTTCCGGCGGCGTGGCCCGTAACCCCTGCGTTGGGTATATGCTGCAAGAGCGCCTCGGAGAGCGGGCGCGGATAGTCTCTCCCGCGGCTCCCGATCTAATGGGGGCCATTGGCGCGGCTTTGTACGGTAATAGATAGATCTTTAGCAATAAAATATCAGTGGTGTCCGGTTAGAGTTTT
>CAZSOB010000192.1:0-3412 GCA_964608155.1 uncultured Desulfobulbia bacterium | reverse complement strand
CGGAGTTGAAAAAGGCGGAAGATGAACTGGAACGGCATCATTTCCATCTCTCCGAGCTGGTGGATGAACGGACGGCTGAATTAAGACAGGTAAATCAGACTCTCAAAAAGGAAATTAATTTTCGCAAGATGGCCGAGGAGAGGCTGCTGCGCCTGACGACCAAGCTTCGGCAGTCCAATGAAGAACTTGAGCAGTTCGCCCATGTTACCTCTCATGACCTTAAAGAGCCGCTGATGCTTATTTCCAGTTTCGGTCATCGTCTCGAACAAAAATACGCCGCGTTGCTGGATGAACCGGGGAAGAAGTATCTGCGGCGCATTACCACTGCCGCCGGTCAGATGCAGGACTTAATCAAAGCCCTTCTGGAACTGTCCAGGGTGGGGGCGAGTAAACGGCCCTTTGAACTTTTTGATCTGCATGAGGTGATCAAAGAGGTCATGGAAAGTCTTGAAGAATCTCTTGCCGAATGCCGGGGCCGGATAAAGCTTGAGCCTTTGGGAGAACTAATCGGAGACAAAACTCAAATCCGGCAGCTCTTCCAGAATATAATTGCCAACGCCATAAAATATCGCGACAGGGACAGGGCTCTGTTAATTACCATACAGGGCCGACGGCTGGATAACGGCTTTTATCAGGTTACCGTGGAAGATAATGGTATTGGCTTTGACCCCCGCTATGCCAGAAAGATATTCAAGCCCCTGACCCGCCTGCACTGCCGCCGGGAATATGATGGTACCGGTATAGGACTTGCCACCTGTCGTAAGATTGTCATCCGGCATGGTGGAGAAATCAGCGCCCGCGGCGTACCTGGTAAGGGAGCGGCCTTTATTATCCGTCTCCCGCTGTCCGCCGATCCATGATCCCCGTCAGGCTGGCTGGTGAGGCATGAAATATCCGCGATTTTTAAAATTCCGGGAAACGGCGGAGAAAGTCCGTTAACTGAGCTCGATTATTAAAATCAAGATTTAAGTATACCCGGTCTTTCTCAAAGGCCGGAGTATGTGAGACAGAGGCCCATTTCGGCAGGTGTAATCTGGCCTGCCATGCCGCGAATTCCTGTTCAGCGGCGCTCAAACGCGGAAATTGACGCTTCTCAAGATATTTCATTAAGCGGGTTGTCTGCTGTGCAGGACCGGCCGATTGTTCATCTAAAATATCCATGATCTCCGGGCCGCTCAAAATGGCATGAATCGAGGTAGAGTTACGGCGGCACAGTTCCAGGGAGGTCTGGATAAGCCGGCGCTGGTTACTTACACTGAGCCGCAGACCGCTTATAAGTTCAAACACCGCCAGCCGGTCACGAAAGGACATGCCGGTCATGGCCAGAGCGGTTTTCTCCGAGATTACACCTTGATGAGCCGCCAGGGCCAGCGGCGCTTCCAGTTCTGTCAGGGCTGTAATTTTTCTGAGGTGATGAGGATGAGCCGGGAGATCAAGGCGGCGCATGAATCGCAGGGCATCCTCTTCCCTTCCGCCGCCTGCAGTCATAACTTTGCGCAGGAACCTGGCCTTAATTATTAAAGACCAGGCCGGGCCCAGCAGCCCTTCTTCTAAAAATATCTGCCAGCATTCTAACGGCGCGGCAGCCGCCGGGACGATGAGACAAGGGCAGCTCCTGGCGGTGGTGAGGCGGCGGTAAATCAGCAGCCGCCGCCGCCCGGCGATTATGGTGTAATTCGTGTTTTCCCGGGCAAGGATAACTGGCGGATGCAGGAGGCCGCAAAAACTAATAGAGGAAACAAGGTTACTGTCACTCTCCTTGTCGTCATCGCTTTTCGGCCGCAGGTGGTATGTTGTGTCATTGAAATCTATGTCCCCAAGGGGGATTTTTTTAATTGTAAGGCGTCTTTGTATCATGTCTTTTTAACTTTTTCTGATAATAAATGAATCTTGATTATAACAGATATTTACGCAATTATCCCGGCTATATTTTGCGGGCTCTGGCCCGGCAGGCGGCAGAGCGGCAGCAGGAGGTGTTTTTTGCCGGCGGCCCGGTACGGGACTGGCTTCGAGGCAAGGAACCCTTTGATTTAGACATCACTGTGGCCGGTGATCCACGCCAGTGGGCGGAGGGTCTGGCCCGGCGCCTGCATGCTGTCCTGGTGCCGCTCTCTGAAACGGAGGGGGTATATCGAGTAGTCAAAGAGGGCTTATGGTTCGATATAAGCGCCTTTCGTAATGGCACAGAATCTATCAATGAGGATCTTAAACAGCGTGATTTTACCATCAATGCCCTGGCTCTGCGCTTTGATTACCAGACCCGGAGGATAACGGGGCCGCTTATTGGTTCACCCCGAAGCCTGGCTGATCTTGAACATGGTATTGTCCGGCATCTCAACTCCAGCACCTTTCAGTCTGATCCCCTGCGGCTCTTGCGGGCCTTTAGATTCGCGGCTGGTCTTGATTTCAAGCCGGCGGCGGAAACAATCGAACTGATAAGCCGGGAAGCCCCTCTGCTCAACAAGGCCGCTCCGGAACGAATCAGCCTTGAGCTGGAAAAAATCATGGCCTCTAAACTGACCTGGCGGACGATACAGGATATGGCCGCTTGCGGCCTGCTTTGGCAGATTTTCCCGGAATTACTGCCTGGAGTGGGGATGCAGCAGCCTGACAGCCATCATCTTGATGTATTTGGCCACAGTTTAGAGGCCTTAAGGCAGATGGAGATGATCATTGCCGCCCCGGAGAATTTTTTCACCTCTTTTTTAAGTGAGATTAATGCCTATCTTGATCGTGAACGAATGATTATACGTCTGAAACTAACGGCTCTGTTGCATGACATCGGCAAACCCCCGGCCTTTGTCCTGCGGGAAGGGCGGCGTACCTTTTATAATCATGATCAGACGGGGGCCCGTCTAATCGAAAAAATTGCCCGTCGTTTACGCTGGAGCGGCGGGGACAGACGCAGCATCGCTCTCCTGATTAAAGAGCATATGCGGCCTTTTCATTTGAATAACGCCCGCCGTAAAACCGGGATAAGCCGCCGGGCCTGTTTGAAGCTTATAAAGGCCGTGGGCCCGGAACTCATCGGCCTCTTTCTGCTGACCATGGCCGACAGTCTGGCGGGGCAGGGGACAGGTAAACCAAGAAATATGGAAGCTAATTTAGCGGCCCTCTTTACTGAAATAGAGACGGTAAATCAGCAAATTATCCAGCCGGTACTCAACGGGCCGCCACTGATAAACGGCTATGACCTGATCAGGATGGGGATGAAGCCCGGACCTTTTTTCAGTTGTCTCTTTCAGGCTCTCGAGGCCGAAATGGTAAAAAATCCGGCCCTGTCAAAGGCTGAGGCGCAGCAATGGGCGGTGGAGTATTTTAATCATCAGCATCATGGTAAAAACCTAACTATTCAGGTACAAGCGAAAAGCTGCCCTAAACTGTGAGCTGTAACTGTTCAGGAAAGCGCAGA
>CAZSOB010000191.1:0-3414 GCA_964608155.1 uncultured Desulfobulbia bacterium | reverse complement strand
ATAATGACAACCAGTAAAAAGCATATAGATTCCACCGCTCTTTCAGCTGAAACATTAAAAGGCAGGCAGTCAGTGCGGGCCACATTCAGGCTGCCCGACGAAATTATAGCCCTTTTGGGGCTGGCGGCCTCCCAGCTTGGCTTGAAGCAAAAATCAATCTTTGACCAATTATTTGAGGATGACCAGGCCTTGGAAAAAGCAGCCGCTCGCGCCAGGGACTGCAAAGCACTCAAAAATGGCCGACGGTCCAAGACCTTCGTTTTGAGTAAAAAATCTCTTCTATCCCTTAATATCATCTCCCAGCGCGAAAATGTCCCCCGCGATCTCATCGTTGAAATTTCTATTCAGCGCCTCTTACCGATAATCAACGCTGAGCAGGAAAAACACCAAAAGAGGGAAAAGGTCTATGACGAGACCATTAAACATCTCAGGCAGGGGCAAATAATTTTACATCGGGCAGCTGGCCGGTTGGGAGAAAAGGATCAACTTTATGAAATTTTCCAGGGAATTGTCAATCAGTATGAAGAAAGATTTCGAGAGATGAACGGCATTATTGAAAAGGGCAGAGAGATGGGGAATATCACCATCCTCAGTAATGAGAGCCTGTAAGCACTTACAAGGCCTGTGGTTATTGGTATTATGGCGATCATGGGGTGAGTAGTTACGAAAATACTATAACATCATTCGTTGTAACTATTCAGCGTGATGTCTAAAAGTAACAATAGCCACCAGAGTGTAACTATTCTGAAAAATGCTTTACCTGATAGATTTCAATGCTACATCCGGGCTGCCGCCATGCCTCCGGCGGCAGCCCCGCCTTGAGACATAGGTGGCTCATGAATTCATCAACCTGGGGGAGTTGTTCCCAGACCTGAGGCAAAAAGGTGGCCGTGGCCGCTCCCCGCCGTAAAATCACCCCGTCAATAGCAGGCCGCAACCTGGCCAACAATTCATCAGTGTTGGAGAATTCCAGAGGCTTAGGTTCGGTCAGGACACTTATCTCGATATCAACCTCCGTTAGTTCAGAGACCGTTAAGGGCGGAAAACGATGATCATGGAAGGCGGCATTCAAGGCGTGGCGTTCTACACCCTGGCGGACAGACTCATAGGCCACAAGACTGCCGATACAGCCCCGCAGCGCCCCGCCAATGGTCAGGGTAACAAAGACACCCCGTTTAACCTCAAAGGCTGGGTCAGCAAGGCAGACGGTAAGTTCTTCTTCCTCGACAGATGGCAGAGGCAGGCTTAGATGCCGCATAATGGTAAAGCGGGCAAGTTTAAGCAGACATACGCCCTGCTCTTCAGTAAAAGCACTTATTTCTTTCACCATAATTTACAACTCACTCGTGAACCAACCCGCAAATCACCACGCCGTAAATCATACATAAACGAGGTTCCGGCAATCCGCAGCCCCTGACCATTGAACTCCATCGGGGCGGCACTCTTTACCTTGTCAAATCTGGTTAGATAGCGCATAACCGAAGTCCGCAGGGTTTCATGCTGCGGGGTTTTTACTACCACGCCATCCAGCATTGTCAAAATATTCTCAACACGATCATAGACCGCGCTGCCACTGCTAACCAAGACGGGTTTCCCCGCGCCAAGGCGGGCCTCCGTCTTGGCAAGATAGATGAAACGCTGATTATCGCGGCTATACACCCGTGGAGTTCGCAGCCAAAGGTTATCGCGGCCGCCGGAACTCTGCACCAGCAAAACTCCCCGCATATCAAAACTGGTTTTCGACATACGGCTGCTCTTTGCCGCCTCAGGCAGCCGAACCTTTAAGAAATCCACGGCATAGGGCCGCCACAGAGGCAGGGTAACAAATATAAGCAGTGGTATCTGCCACAACAGATTACGGCGCTTCATTTTCTGGTCATATATTCCGTTAGCAACCCGGCCTTTAGCCCCTGAGCCTGGAGGATTAAATCACAGACCTCCCGCACTGCGCCGCGGCCGCCGGGATTCATAGTTATCAGGTGAACGATTTCCTTTACCTCCGGTACCGCGTCGGCTACGGTGGCAGCCAGCCCTACCAGTCTTAGAAGAGGCAGGTCGAGCCAGTCATCACCCATAAAGGCCGTATGTTGGGCATCCACCCCAACGGCTTGGCTAATCTCCGAGAAGGCCTCCACCTTGTGACGCGCCCCCTGATGGAGATGAACAATACCAAGATCAGCAGCCCGCCGGGCCAGAGCCTCTGATTTACGGGCCGTAATCAATCCAACCTCTATGCCGGCCTTGCGCAGAAGATTAAGCCCGAAACCATCCTGGCTATGGAAGGTTTTTATTTCTTCACCAGAGGCAGTGTAAGGGATGGAGCCGTCGGTGAGAATCCCGTCCACATCAAGGAGCAAGAGCCTGATCCGGGCCGCCCTGACCACAATATCCTTCTCCGATTTCCGGGCCTCGGCTTTACGGCGTAAAAACTGGGTCAATTCACAGTCTCCTGGATAATGTTCAGCCCGTGCCATTTCCGACCGCCTCATGAATTGCCAGTAATTGTTTCAACAGAGCCTCCACCTTGTTCAGGGGCATGGAGTTCGGCCCATCACAGAGGGCCTTATCCGGCTCGGGATGCACCTCCATGAAGATACCGTCGAGACCTGCGGCTACCGCCGCCCGGGACAGGGTAGGAATAAACTCCCGCTGACCGCCGGAGCTGCCACCGGCACCGCCGGGTAGCTGCACGGAATGAGTGGCATCATAAATCACCGGGCAGCCCAGACCCCGTAAAATCGGGAAGGAGCGCATATCAACCACCAGATTATTATAACCAAAAGAGACCCCCCTCTCCAGGAGCATAAGGTTGACATTACCGGACTCTTTAATCTTGGCCGCGGCATATTTCATATCCCAAGGTGACATAAATTGCCCCTTTTTAAGAGATATGGCCCGTTTACTTCTGGCCGCCGCCACGAGGAGATCCGTCTGTCGGCAGAGGAAGGCCGGAATCTGGATAATATCCAGCACCTCGGCGGCCGCTGCCACCTGAGCGGTTTCGTGAACATCGGAAACCACCGCCACCCCCTCCTTCTCTTTTATCCGGGCCAAGGTTCGCAGACCCCGCTCCAAACCCGGCCCCCGGAAGGAGTTAAGCGCCGTGCGGTTGGCCTTGTCAAAGGAGGATTTAAACACATAAGAGATGCCCAAACGACGACAGATGACCGCCAGTTCCGCCGCCACCTCACGCGCCAAGCCCTCAGACTCCAATACGCAGGGTCCGGCGAGAAGCAAAAAAGGCCGGCCGGGGCCGACCTCTATCTGCTCATTAATCCTGACCGCGGCAATATTCTCAGCCATTATTTTTACTCTGCCATTTGACATGCTGCTCCAGGGCCGCCTTAATAAATTCCCGAAAGAGAGGATGCGGCTTCATGGGCGATGATTTAAATTCAGGATGGAATTGACAGC
>CAZSOB010000190.1:0-3418 GCA_964608155.1 uncultured Desulfobulbia bacterium | reverse complement strand
GCAATGGTCTTGGCCTCAATATCGTTCAAAAAATAATTAAAGATTTGGGCGGCACAATTGAGGCACAAAACAGCAAAGAGGGAAGCGCGGAATTTGCCATGCGCTTACCCTACATACTACACAGTAAGTTCGCATAAAAAAAATTAATAAATCAATAAATCTGGTGCGGCTAAGGCAATCACCTCTATACAGGAGAATTATTTTGCCAAACATCTCCCGACACTTTTCCATCCTGTTTGTTTGGTTGGCCGTCCTTTCTATTTTTTCATTTCCACAGACATTGCCGGCCGCCGCATCATCTCCGGCCTCAGATCTCTCTTACGGCTCCAACTACGGTGCCCCCAAAAGTACAGAACCTCATTTTTCGACCGCCGAAAAGGCCTATCTCCAGAACAAAAAACAGATCACCATGTGTGTTGATCCCGACTGGATGCCCCTTGAAAAAATTGACAAGGGGGTTCATGTAGGGATGGCAGCCGATTATATGGCCCTTTTTCAACAAAAAATTAGCCTGCCGATTATCCTTGTTCCCACCACAAACTGGTTAGAAAGTATTCAGTATGCCAAGGCCCGCAAGTGTGATATTTTCTCCCTCGCCATGCCGACTTCGGAGCGGAAAAAATACATGAATTTCACGAAGCCGTATTTGGAAATCCCTCTGGTAATGGCGGCAAGGATGAATATGCCGTTCGTTGACGATCTTTCATCCCTGCGCGGGTTTAAGATTGGTATCGTTAATGGATACGCCTTTGGAGAGATATTGCGCAAGCGGTTCCCGCAGATGGATATTAACGATGTCCCCTCTATAGATAAGGGCTTACAAATGGTTGACAAGGGAAAGCTGGATGGCTTTATCGGCACCCTGGCGACTGTGGGATATTCCATTCAACAGAACTTCCCCAATGAGCTCAAAGTGGCGGGAAAATTCGATGAGCATTGGCAGCTTGCTATTGCCACCCGCAACGATGAGCCCCTTCTTCTATCAATATTTAATAAGGCAATCTCCTCTCTAACCACAAATCAAAAGCAGGATATTCTTAATCGCTGGATGGCGGTAAAATTCGTTAAGGGAAAAGATTACACCACCCTTTGGAGCGTCTTAATGGTGGTTGCCCTTGGCTTGGCTTTTATATTGTGGCGTTATTATGCCCTGCGCAAATACAACCTTAAGCTGCGGGAGCAGAATAAACTGATTCAGGCGGGGGAAAACCGCTATCGCAAGATGTTTAATGCCCCTAATGAGGCAATTTTCATCCTCGAGGCCGATACCGGAAAAATTATTGACGTTAATCAGGGAATGTTAGCAATGTTCGGCTATACTTATGAGGAGGCTCTCCAAATCAATGTGGGTAGTATAAGCTCTGGAAAGCCTCCGTTCACTCAGGATGAGGCCGTGATAAAAATCCACAAGGCAGTACAAAAAGGCTCCCAGAGTTTTGAGTGGCATGCCCGCAAGAATGACGGCACTCTTTTTTGGATAGAGACGACCCTCAAATATACCGAATTCGGCGGGGAACATTTCGTCATCGCGGTAGTCAGGAATATCTCTGAACGTAAAGAGGCTGAAATAAATCTGGCGGCTCAAAATGAGCGGCTGGCCGTAACTTTGCGCAGCATTGGCGATGGAGTGATTACCACGGATATCTCCGGCAATATCGTCCTGCTCAATAAGGTCAGTGAAGAACTTACGGGATGGAGTAATAAAGAGGCCGTGGGCAGGCCCCTAACGGAGGTCTTTAATATTATCAACGCGGAGACAAGGGAGGTCTGTGAAAATCCAGTCATTAAAGTAATCAACAGCGCTCAGATTGACGGATTGGACAATCACACAGTTCTGGTGGCAAAAGACGGCACGGAACGGGACATTGCCGACAGCAGCGCCCCCATTATGGATACCGAGAGTAATGTTATAGGAGTAGTTCTGGTATTCAGAGATGTTACCGAACAACTTAAGAATGAGAAAGAGCTGCTAAGGGTGAAAAAACTGGAGTCCGTCGGTGTCCTTGCCGGCGGTATTGCCCATGACTTTAATAATATTTTAACGGCTATCCTGGGCAATATTAATTTAGTCCTTGCTGATAATGCTTTACCGAAGAGCTCCAGAAAAATCTTGATGGAGGCGGAAAAGGCCTCAATTCGGGCCAGGGATCTCACTCAACAGCTGCTGACCTTCTCCAAAGGCGGTGCCCCAGTTAAAGAGACCGCCGCTCTTGATACAATCATTAGAGACTCAGCGAATTTTGTTTTACATGGCAGCAAAGTAGCCTGCCGGTTTGATATTCCAGATAATCTGCTGCTCGTCGATATTGATAAAGGCCAAATCAGTCAAGTCATCCAGAACATTGTCATGAATGCGAGTCATGCCATGTCCACAGGTGGTAATGTTATGATTAACTGTCAGAATGTTTTAGCCGCCAAGATCCCGTTTGATTCCGTCCCGGCGGAGGAGATGTTTGTCAAAATTTCGATTCAGGATGAGGGCATCGGTATGACCGCCAAGGTAATTGAAAAAATATTTGATCCATATTTCTCCACCAAGCAAACGGGAAGCGGGCTGGGCCTGGCGATAACTCATTCCATTATCATCAAACACGGTGGTTATATCTTGGCAGAATCCCAGCCTGAAGTTGGCACTACCTTTACTATTTATCTACCAGCCGCGGAACCAGGAGAGGTTGACAGGCAAGAAGCGGCAGAATTGCGAAAATCACCCGTAAAGGCGAAAATACTGCTAATGGATGATGAGGAAATGGTGCGCAGCGTGGCTCAGGCAATGCTCACAAAACTGGGTCATGCCGTGGAGCTGTCAGAGGATGGCGCGGATGCCGTCAAGCTCTATAAAGCGGCGGTTGAGGATAATAATATTTTTGATATAGTTATCATGGACTTGACTATCCCTGGCGGCATGGGAGGTAAAGAGGCCGCCCAGGAAATTCTTGCCCTTAACGCGGATGCCAAAATCATAGTTTCCAGCGGCTATTCCAATGATCCGGTCATGGCAAATTTTGCTGATTTCGGTTTTTGCGCTGCGATTGTGAAGCCCTACCAGTTGCAGGAATTATCCAAATCCATTACCCGGATTATTTAAAATAAGGGGTAGTAGGAACATTCTCAGTAACAGTCATGCCCGATCATCCGGGCATGACTGTTACTGGCAGCTCATACAGATACAAACCTGATCCAGGGCGAGCTGTGCCCCCGGAATTGATTGGGGACTTCGAGAAAAAGGGGGACAGACCCAAGGCCAGCCCCTGAGCCTGGGCACTAACGCACAAAATAATATTCGCATAAGATTTTGCAGTAATCAGGCAGTAAAAAAAACCGTCTCACGAGAGAGATGGATGCTCCTGGAATTGATCGGATATGGTAACTATTCAGCAGCCCCCCATCTTCGCCCATTTAGGCCTTCTCGAATACC
>CAZSOB010000189.1:0-3445 GCA_964608155.1 uncultured Desulfobulbia bacterium | reverse complement strand
CGTTTTTTAACCCGCTGTATTTAAGAAAGGCCTGGGCAGCCTTGAATGCTATATTGCCCTCATCCTCCGGCAGGTCGGAATCAGGGCAGGAAAGTCGTACTTGCTGCTTGGTTTTTCTTAAAAAAATCTCGTCGGTTAGGTCAATCTTCTGCATAACCGACTTAATATTATGGAAACCATCCGCCCGGAGGCCGCAGACCTTTAAGGTTAAATTTATCTTGGCCGGGGCCTTAACAGCTATTTCCATCATCAGGGCTTGTTTTCTGGTAACTATTTAGCATGATGTCTAAAAGCAACAATAACCACCAAAGTGCAGCTAAACAGTTACGTTTTCTGAAGGTCAGGGTGGCGGGAGAGAGCGTAGTGGTTAACCAGGGTTGTTGATGCTCTAAGATTAACGCTGGTTAACCACTACAGAAAAACGATTTTTTATACGAAAGATATCTGCCAATGGCGTTGATCCTGCCATGATTTTTATGTTTCGTTGTACCCAGGTGACCGGGCATGGCTGTTACTTTGACTTGGAGGTTAATTTTACATAGCGCATCTTCAGGTCGTAAATGCTGTTTTCTATAAGTTCGGCCTCCTCGGCATTGACATTACCCTTGGTCTTCTCCTGGAGCATGGTCATGGTATCAATGGTATGTTTGGCCATTAGCGGATCTTTGTGGCTTTTGCCGCTCACCGGGTCGGCTATCTCTCCAAGATGATAAAAGGCGGAGGTGTTTAAGGCCATAAAAAATGAGGCGAAACTTACCTTCGGCATTACGCATTTACCGTCTTGTTTGATCATCCCCGGCGCGCACTTACAGTCTTTATCCCGCTGTTTATCACTAATCATAATTAAAGCTCCGGCATTTCTATGGTCATGGCCATATTGATATTATCTGTTTCCAGTACCGCCTTGAGCTGCTCTTTATTCAGGGTCTGATCAGTATTCAGTAAAATGACATTCTGGTTGCCGTCCGCTTCACGGCCCACGGTCATATTCTGGATATTTATACCAAAATTGGCCAGGGTGATGCCGAGATTACCTATAACTCCAGGAACATCATTATTGTGAACATAGAGCATGGGGCCGGTGGGGTGTGCTTCAAGGCGGAATGAATTTAAACGTACTAAGCGTGGTTCATTTTTGCCGAATACGGTACCGGCCAGGATGTTTTCTCCCTCAGTGGTCTTAACGGTTACCTTTAAAAGGTTGGTGAAGTCATCGGAATCATTGGTCTTGGATTCTGTGACCTTAATTCCCCTGTCTTTGGCAATCATAGGGGCGTTGATGAAATTTACCGACTCTTTAAGAATGGGAGTGAACAGGCCCTTGAGAAAGGCCACGGTTATGGGCTTGACATTGAGGTCAGCCAGTTCCCCGACATATTCGATGTTCACTTCCTGGACACCGCCCTTGGCGATCTGCATATGAAAGGAACCCAGGGTGTCGGCCAGAGTGATATAGGGGCCTACCTGATTCATAACCTCAGCGCTTACAGAGGGGACGTTTACCGCGTTGGTGATGGTGCCGTTGTTTAAGAAATCAGCTATCTGCTCGGCAATGGTAACCGCGACATTGAGCTGGGCCTCGGAGGTGGAGGCCCCGAGATGCGGGGTACAGATGAAATTGTTCAGGCCGAGCAGAGGATTGTTCTCCAGCGTGGTGGGTTCTACCTCAAACACATCAAGAGCCGCTCCGGCGATTTCTTCAGTCGTAAGCGCCTCGTAGAGGGCCGCTTCATCTACAACACCGCCGCGGGCGCAGTCGATGAGCATGGCGTCTTTTTTCATGAGTTTGAACTGCTCGGTGGAGAGCATTTTGGCGGTTTCTTTAATCAGGGGAACGTGAACGGTGATATAATCGCTGCGGCGGCACAGGTCTTCAAGGGAGACAAGCTCAATGCCCATCTTGTCGGCAATCTCTTTCGGCAGGTAGGGGTCAAAGGCGATTACCTGCATATGGAGGCCTTTTGCCCGGTTAGCGGCAATGGAGCCGATACGGCCGGTACCAACAATACCAAGGGTTTTGCCGGTTATCTCCCGGCCGCCGAATTTTTTCTTCTCCCATTTACCGGCCTTCATTGAGGCGGTGGCCTGGGGTATATTCCGGCTGAGGGACATCATCATGGAAATGGCGTGTTCAGCGGCGGTGGTGGCGTTACCATCCGGGGCGTTCATAACCACAATCCCCTTTTTACTGGCCGTTGGTATATCAACATTGTCAAGTCCAATGCCAGCTCGGCCAACGACCTTAAGGTTGTCGGCCGCGGCAATAATCTCTTCTGTGACCTTGGTGGCGCTGCGGATTACTAAACCATCGTAAGTCCCGATGATTTTTTTTAGTTCTTCGGCCGGCAGGCCGGTGTTAATGTCCACGTCTATCCCGGCATCCTTTAATATCTGGGCGCCAATCGGGGCCAAATTGTCACTTATTAATACCTTCATTATTTCTCCTGGAGATGATTGTAAACCGGATAATGACCGAGTCTGAAACTCAGTCCTGAAATATTTTTTACGGTCGTTGTAACTATTCAGCAGCACCCCATTTTTGCCTTTTCGCATACCTCTCTATGCTTCAAAGTCAAAAATGAACAGGTAAGCGCAGACTCCGAACCTGAGGCACTTCTGAGCAGTTACAGTCCGGTGATTATTGTTGCTTTTAGGCATCATGCTGAATAGTTACCGGCCTTTTAAGTATGAAAACGACCGGCCGCACAGTTACTAAAGATCAACTAATTCCGTTAAAAAAAATCGAAAGTCAGAATAATATGTCATGAGGAATGTTTGTCAACAATATTCTTGTAGTAGGTCGGAATTAATTTTTGAAGCAGGCCGAGAAATCATCAGGCTCTGGTATTGTGGAGGCGGTGTCTGAGGATATAGGCCTTTGTTTAAAGGCCTGCCGCAGTTCTGACAGCCGCTGGTTAAATAGCTTTTCAATAAAATCGGCCTGGCCTAAATAGGGGAACAACTTCTCGCTCCGCTCTAACTCTTTGGCCATGACCTGTTCCTTGACATCCTTGTCGACAAACTGCCGTTCCCATAACTGCTCATAGCGCAGACCATCTGTTAGTTCATTATGAATGAATTCCTGTTCTTCAGGGCTTAATTCACGCAGCGCCGCGCGCATTGCTTCATTCAGCGGCAGGCTGGCAACGCAGCGAATTTTGACCTGCCAGCGATCTCCGGCTATTTTTTTTGATTCGTCTATATAGGTCAGGGTGATGCCGTTAGGGAGTAGTCTTGGTTCTGGAAGCATGGTGTATGTAATTTGAGTTTTTTAGAGGGGGGTGGCGACTCTAAACAAAGTTAATGAAGGAAAAAATGATTTCTGGTAAATATTAAAATTTGACGTATCTTTTACCACATTATTTCCATATCTTCAATCACAGGTGTTTCTTCATGAGTTTACATATATTTGATACCAAAAGCAGGAAAAAGGTACCATTCATTC
>CAZSOB010000188.1:0-3453 GCA_964608155.1 uncultured Desulfobulbia bacterium | reverse complement strand
TTCTTGATATGGGAATGAATGGTGTGGGGGCTTATATTAAGGAGCGCGGCAAGTTCCTTATAGGTATTGCCCAGCTCCAGGCCGGACAATATCTCCTTTTCCCTGGCCGACAATATATACTCCTCACTAATTTTAACCTCCTGAAGTTCACTAATAATCGCCCGGGCTATTTTGGGGCTCATGGGGGCACCGCCCTCACAGAGATTATGAATTGACTCAATCAGTTCTCTTGGTGTCGCCCCTTTAAGGATATAGCCCGAAGCCCCGGCCTTGATGGCGGCAAATACTGTGTCCCGGCCGTCAAATACCGTATGCACCATAATATCTATCAGGGGATGTTTCTCCTTCACCACCCGAATAAGCTCAATGCCGCTCATCCCCGGCAGACCCAGATCAACCAGCATAAAATCAGGCGGCTCGCCCTCAAGCTGCGTCAGTGCCGCCTCGGCCGAGCCATAGCTGCCCATGATATCCATATCCGGTTCACCGCCCAGGAGCAATAAGAGATTGTCTCTCAGCATACTGTTATCTTCAACAATCATGATCCGCATCTACCTACTCCCCTTCAAACATTTTCCTGCCGGCATACCAGATGCTCTGAACCCGCCCGCAGAGGAATTATAATATCAATATTCAGGCCGTTTTCCACCCTTAAACTAAATTCACCGCCCAAATCACAGCATCGGGAACGCATGCTCAATATCCCCCGGCCATATCGGTTACGCTCAATATCACCTGCATCGGCCCCGCCATTATCGGCCAGGTTAAGACGCAGCGTTTCTCCATCTATAATAATAGTAAGCCGTACCTTACCAGCCCCGGCGTGTTTAATAATATTAGTCAGCCCCTCCTTGATTATCTTAAACATGTTCATCGCTAATAGAGACGAAGGGCGGCAGGCCTTGGAGTTTAGTTCATATTTCATTTCAAAACTTATTCCATGCGCCTCCATGGTCTTAAAGCAATATTGCCTTAAATCAGCAATCCAGCTCGGCCAGTTTATCTCCCGGCCGTCAAGACTATCCATATAATGACGTATTTCCAGCATGCTCTCCTGGCATATATCCGCAATATTCTCCAGAACCATGCGTTGCTCCCTGTCCACCGTCCGGGCGGCATTCATCTCGGCTAACAGCTTGATATTAGTCAGATTACCGCCAACACCATCATGGAGATCATTAACTAACTGTTTTTTAGCACTCTCGTGGCGTTTCCGCTCACTGATGTCACGGATAATAACGACCTCATGCTGATGCCCCTTAATCGTCAGATGAGCGGCAGAAAACTCAATAGGCATCCTGGTTCCCTGGGCATTTACCGCCATAAACTCAAAGGCCTGGCCAGAATCGTTCAGACGCTGGATGTGAGCCCTGATTACCGTTCCCCGCTCCTCAGCCTCGTCATCGGGTGCCATTATAGTTTTAAAAATATTGGCCCCCATAACCTCCTTGCTGCTGAAACCGAATATCTTTTCCGCTGCGGGATTCCAGTAGGATATATTATCATCCTGGTCAATAAGAATAATGGCATCATTAGCGGTACTGGTAATGGCGGCATGCAGTTTTTCCCGCTCCTCCAGTTCCTGCCGATAGGCAATCAGGGACTCCTGCATCCGAGAAAAACCATCGGCCGTCTCCTGAATTTCCTGGAAGATGGAGTCCGTCTTGATGGTGGGAGTCATGTCATTCTTCTCAATGGCCCTAGCCGCCTCCTGGAGGGCGACCACCGGCCGGGTAATAGCCCGGGCAAAAGCCATGGCCAACAGGGAAGCAATGCCGGAGAGCAGCACAGTATAGATAATATTCAATTTCCGGCTGTGTTTTATCTCTCCGAGATAATCATCATCCGGAATATATACCCCGATAACCCAGGGTAATTTTTTGTCGACAAAGGGGGTAAACATGGCCGTATATCGCTTACCCTTGCAGAGAAAAGAGGTAAAGACCGGCTTCGGCAGCTGCATATTACCATCCTTATCATAATGCCACTTCACCGAGGCAAAGGCCTTGGTAATCACCGGATTATCAAGCTCATCAACGCTGGCCAAATGGGTAGCCCCTGAAGGGCCGGTATGGACAATCAAACGCTTGATGTCATGGTAGGCTATAACATCACCATTACGGTTCAGCATAAAGGCCTCACCGGATTTACCTACCCGCAGCTTACCGATGAAGGTAGAAAGCTCGGCAATATCAATATCTACACCAACCACCCCCTGTAGGCGGCCTTTGGCGTTATAGGATGGGCCGGCTATGGTAATTCCAGGCCGCTGGGAGGTAAAAAAGATGTAAGGATCTGTCCAGACAATATGATTATCGCGGATGGCCTTCCGATACCAGGGGCGCTGACGCGGGTCATAGGTATCACTCGGGTCGTTCTCCTCGGCAACCATCTTGTAGTTGCTGTCCCGCCAGGTAAGATGGCAGGTTCTGCCATTGGGGCCATGTTTAATAATCTTGGTGCGAAAACCATTCTTAATCTTGGTATTGTCACGACTGACATAGAAAAAGTCCCCACTCGGTGTCCCAAAATAGATACCAGCCAAATGGGGGTAGGTGGCCAGCTGATCGAAGAAATAATGCTCCAGGGCGCCAAACCCCACCGCACTCTCATGGGTTACCACCCTGGAGCTCAGCAATAATTTAGTAAGATTAGCAGCGCTTCTGGCCTTATAGAGATGATTATAAGACTGTTCCATGGTCAAGTCAGAGATATTGACCATAATATCCCGTGAATGGCGCAGAAGGATGTGCTGTGAATTAAAATACGAGGAGGGGATGATAATAAGATTAGCTCCCCAGACTAGGAGGATTGAGCCAATTATAGTCGCCCAGCGCATGGAAATTTTCATAATCCCCCCCCCAAAGAAGGATAGCAAAAATTCAGCCTAAGTATAGATACCCATAAATACCCCGGCCAGGGTATTTATTTATTACAATATTCTGTGGTAATATATATTTCTCTTAAAATATACTTAACGAGCAAGGCCATGAATAGTCAAACCGCCAGTAACAGCCAATATCCACTACCACTCCCGATCTCCTTTGCCCGTAAGCAGATGGGGGGCGGCTTAGTCAAGCCCGCCTGCCTGACTAAATACGGTTATGGTTATTATCTGTTCTGGGGTAATTCCATGGAGCAGGCCTTCAAAAAAATGATCGTTTTTTGGAAAAAAAGGCAGCTCGGCAGTAACGAACCATTAATTCTTGAGATGCAGGATTTGGATCAATACCTTGTAGAAAACGGTTTTGCCCCCCCGAACGAAGAGGGAGAATCCCAGCGGCTGGCTGGAATAATCAACCAGTTTAACAATAATCAAGCAACTCGCAGTCACTAAAGAAGGCTGGTAAATTTACCCATCGGTTTTATAACCCTTTTCCCGCAGATAATTCTGAATATCAAGCGGCGAAAATCCAATTTTTTCCGCCACCCGATGGGCATGGCTGTCTCGCG
>CAZSOB010000187.1:0-3493 GCA_964608155.1 uncultured Desulfobulbia bacterium | reverse complement strand
CCCAGCTTGCCGGAGCAGACCTCAACGATGCCAATCTGCAAGGGGCCAATCTTATTTATGCCGATCTAAGCGGCTCCTCCCTGCGCCGGGCCGACCTCAGGGGAGCCAATTTATACAGAGCCAACCTCAAGGGTGCGGATTTAAGCGGCGCCGATCTCACCGGGGCGAATCTCACCGAGGCGAATCTGCAAAACACCATCCTGAATGGTGTCATTGGCCGCCCCTGAGAAAATATCCGGCCCGTTCCTATTTACTCAAATACATATTCAAAGGCCTCGCCTATGTCATGGACAAAATGGCAGGTCAAGCCCTGAATAGACTTAGGCGAAATGTCGTTTATATCCCTTGAATTCCGAAAGGGTAAGACAATCTCCTTAATATCGGCCCGCACCGCGGCCAGCACCTTTTCCTTGACGCCGCCCACCGGCAAAACATCGCCGCGCAGGGTTATTTCACCGGTCATGGCCACATCACGGCGAACAACTTTATCACTCAGCAAGGAGGTCAGGGCCGTGACCATTGCCACGCCGGCCGAGGGGCCGTCTTTAGGAATACCGCCCTCTGGAACATGGACATGGAGATCCAGGTCGGCAAAAAGCTCATCGTTAATCTCTAATTCATCGGCATGAGAACGGATATAGGTGAGGGCGGCGGTGGCGGATTCCTTCATCACATCACCCAATTTGCCGGTGAGGGTCAGCATCCCCTTGCCCTTCATCTTGGCGGCCTCAATAAACAGCAGAACGCCGCCCACCGGTGTCCAGGCCAGACCAGTTGCCAGTCCCGGCCCCCAATGGCGGGCGCTGCTCTCCGGCAGGAATTCAACCGGCCCGAGAAAACGCTCCACCGCCTTTTCCGTTAATACCCGCCGCCCCTTGTTACCAGCCACAATGCCCCTGGCTATCCCCCGGCATACCGAGCCGATACGCCGCTCCAGATTACGTACCCCGGCCTCCCGCGTGTAAGAGCGGATAAGCTTACGGACGGCCTTCTCCCGAAAGACCACATTGTCGGGGGTAAGGGCATGGGCGGTGAGCTGTTTACTTATCAGATGCCGTTTGGCAATCATCACCTTTTCATCTTCCGTGTAACTCGTAAGTTCAATTATCTCCATCCGATCCCGCAGAGGGCCGGGGATATTATCCATAAAATTGGCCGTGGTGACAAACATCACCTTAGAGAGATCAAAGGGTATCTCAAGATAATGATCGGCAAAGGAAAAATTCTGCTCCGGATCAAGAACCTCAAGCAGAGCGGAGGAGGGATCACCCCTGAAATCAGCCCCCAGCTTATCAATTTCGTCTAACATGAAGAGGGGATTATTAGAGCCCGCCTTTTTAAGACTCTGAATAATACGGCCGGGCAGAGCCCCGATATAGGTACGGCGGTGCCCCCTGATCTCGGCCTCATCCCGTACCCCGCCCAGTGAGATGCGGACAAATTTCTTACCCATGGTACGGGCAATGGACTGGCCCAGGGAGGTCTTGCCCACCCCTGGCGGCCCCACGAAACAAAGGATGGGGGCATGGAGATCTGATTTCAGCTTCAAAACAGCCAAAAATTCAATTATCCGTTTCTTTATTTTATGCAGGCCATAATGATCATGATCTAATATCTGCTGAGCCTTATCCAGATCAAGTTGATCCTCGGTGGAGAACTGCCAGGGCAGATCAAGAATCCACTCAATATAGGTGCGGGCCACGGTGTATTCAGGCGATGAAGAGGGAATACGGCGTAAACGTGCCATTTCCTTATCTACGGTTTCCTTGGCCTCCTCCGGGAGTTTGATACTCCTGAGTTTTTTCTTGAGATCCGCGAGGTCAACATTATCATCATCATCCCCCAACTCCTTGCGAATGGCTTTAAGCTGCTGGCGTAAAAAATATTCCCGTTGCTTTTTATCAATATCGGCCTTCATACTCTTCTGAATTTCAGCGCTGGCATCCAGGGTCTCCAACTTCTTGTTGATTTCCATGGTTACCTTTTTCAGAAGCTCGGCAACGGGCTTGATCTCCAGGATCTCCTGCTCCTCCTCTAAGTGCAGTCCCAGTTGAGACCCGGCAAGGTAGGCGATATGAAAGGGATTTTCCAAGGCCATTATGGTCATGATTAACTCTTCAGGCAGCTGAGAGAGTTCAGCCATGCGTTTAAACTGGGTGCGCAAATTTAGAACCAGGGCATCTACCTCCTGAGTCTTAACCGTACGCATGGCAACTTCTGCCACCCGGCCCTTATGATACGGGGCATTCTGGGTGTATTCCAATATCTTGATTTTCTTGACTGAACTGATCAGCACATTATAGATATCCTCCTTACCCTTGGACATCTTGTGGATATAACCGACACTGCCAATATTAAACAGATGTTCCTCAGGTTTGGGAGAGGTGGTCTTGCCACTCTTTATGGGCCGATGGGCAATTAGAGCGACTAAGCGGTCGCTGATCAGGGCCTCGTCTATGAGCTTTTTGGATTCTTTGTGACTTATCTGAAGCGGAAAGCCCATGCCAGGGAAAAAGACAAAGCCCTGCAGGGGCAGAATTGGCAAAATTTCCGGCACCTTTACCACCTCGTGGCTGTCGCCGCTATTTTGCTCTGGATTTTTATCGTTTTTCATATCTTGTCCAGTCCTCATATATTATTTAACCACTATCTCAACCGTATTCTGAATCTTTACCAGGGGCATCCGCACCTCTAAAAAGCCATGCCTGCACGCAGAACTTACCCGGCTGGTATCAATTCGCCTCGGCAGGGCAAGCTGACGTTCAAAGCGGCCGTATTCAATTTCCAGCTGATGAACCGTGCTTATACCGTTAACCGGGCATTTCCTCTCACCCTTAATGGTCAGCGTCCGGGACTCCACGATAACCTTTATCTGTTGAGCGTCAATCCCGGCCGCCTCCATAAAGACAATTAGTTCAGTATCCGACTCATAAAGATCAATGGGCGGCTCCCAGAGGGAAAATGATGATGAGGCCATCCTGGTAATCACCATCTTACGCATAATTTTGCCAAACTGCTTATCCATATCAACCTCAGTTTTTAAATTCGGAACTTGAAATCTTGCAGACAGAGTACGAAACTCCATACCTGCCATAAGACTTTATGTGGTTTTAATCCTTCAGCCTATATTTTCACATAAAATTATAGCATTTTGAATAAAAAATTAGTAGGTATCTCTACTGAAACTTTTTCTCATAATAGGTAACTATTCAGCAGCACCCTGGTGATTATTGTTACTTTTAGGCATCAAGCTAAATTAAAAGGTAACTGTTCAGGAAAGCGCAGACTCCAGATTGGGTGCAGCTGAATAGTTACCTATTACCAATTTTAAATTGCAACGAGGTATCAAGAATGACTGCGAAAAAGATATTCCTGCCGGAAAGCGAAATGCCAAGCCAATGGTATAATGTCGGGCCAGATATTCCCAATGGCCTGCAGCCCCCCTTAGACCCCGCCACCGGCCAGCCCATGGGGCCTGAAAAGTTATCCGCCA
>CAZSOB010000186.1:0-3509 GCA_964608155.1 uncultured Desulfobulbia bacterium | reverse complement strand
CCGCTGGCGGTGAGCGGCGGGTAGAAGAGTTACAGGTGAAGCCGGTCTATTTTTAAGCGAGGAATTTGGCCCGTAATTTCTGGTCAAGCATCTTTATCTGCCCTTGGATGGAAAGATCATTATTTATTGCCTTGCTGATTACCCGCACTGAATGAACCACGGTGGAGTGATCCCGGTTAAAGGCCCTGCCGATTTCGGAGAGGGCGTTTTGGGTGTATTTCCGCGAGAAGTACATGGATATCTGGCGGGGAAAGGCAATACTTCTCTTTCTCGACTTGGAGAGCAGTTCTTCGGGCTGTAATTTGAATTGCTGGGCGATATAATCTCTAATCATTGCAGGGTCAAGCGCTTTGAGCTGATTGACGATATTGGCCATAACTTCGTTGATCATTTCCACATTGGCCTCATGCCCCCGGAGGGCCATTTTGGCCTTGATCCCCACCAGGGCGCTTTTTACCTGCCGCATGTCTCCCTTGACCCGTTCCGCGATGTGCCATATTAGTTCTTCGCTGAGATTTATTTTAAGCCCCCTGGCCTTTCGGGCTATTATGGCGGCCTTGGTCTCGGTGTCCGGTTCGGTGATGGTGGTGATGAGGCCGGATGACAGGCGGGAACGTACTCCGTCTGTAATATTGCTTAATTCCCTGGGCGGCTGGACACCGGTCAGGATAACCGTCTTGCCGCTCTCCATTATAATGTCTAAGATTGATCCCAGCTCCTCCTGGGTCTTGGCTCTGCCGGCCAGGGCCTGTAAATCCTCCAGCATCAGAACATCGCTGCTTTGAAAACGGGTTTTGAAGGTCTCCATTTTGTGCTTCTGGATGGACTTAACCATTTCGGAAGTCAGCTGCTGGGCGCTGAGGTAATTCAAGCGGATACCGGGGGCGTTTTCCAGTATATAGTGGGCCACGGCGTGGGTTAAATGGCTTTTGCCAAGGCCGGTGCTGGAGCTTACATACAGGCAGCGGCCAAAGGAGGTATCGCCCTCGGCCAGGGCGTGGCAGGCGGAATGGGCTATGGCGTTACAGTCGCCAACCACAAATTCATCAAATACATATCTGGGATTCAGGGTTCTGACAAAGGTGGGTGTTTTGTTGATGGTGGGCAGACATAGCTGCTCGCTCTTGACGGCGGCTGTGCCTGTCTGCTCATCATCGGCCTTAAAGATAATTTTGGGATTCCGGCCCGTATAATCCTTAACCGCTGCCTGGATATCGGTCATATAGTTATCTACCACCCAGGAGCAGAAAAAACGATCCGGCCCGCGTAATTCGATGGTGTCATTGGCGAAGTTCACGCACTGCAGGGGGGTTATCCAAAGGTTGTAAATACTTGCACCCAGCTTGTCTTGAAGTCTTTTGTCTATTTGTTGCCAAGTCATGAGTTTATCCTGGAAATTGGTTCTTGTGGGAAAAATTCCTACAATGTTATAGGTGAAGGGCCAAATTATGGCGTAATGTTTAAAAAAAAATTGGCGGCCTGTCAAAGGCAGTTTTAGATGATTTCTTGAGTTGATAAATCAAAGTTATCAACAGGGGTGGAGGCAAGTAAAGACAAGGGCTCCGGTTGGCGGCCGGCTCACAGGCCTTGTCAATAAAGCGATTTGCCCACCGTGGTAGAAATGCCATATTTTTATGGCTTTAAGCGGGATTGGGGGGCTTTTGGGGCCTTGATGTTTAAAATTAATATCTCCTATTTACTCCTGTTTATTCGTGATATCTGCTAAAATCTTTTTTTTTCTTTTTGTTGTCTCCGCCATTATTAGCTTGGAGCCCAAGGCCGGTAGAAAAATATTTTATAGATAATATTTGAAATATCATCTAAATTACATTATGGACAACAGATAATAATAATTTCAGGTGCCCCGCTCTGCACGGAGACGGGGAGAATCGGAAAGTCCGGTGCGAATCCGGCGCTGACCCGCAACCGTAAGTGAGGACGAAAACCGCGAATAAGCCACTGTTTACCAGCCTTTGGTGAATGGGAAGGCGCGGTGATTAGGGTGATCCACAAGCCGGTAGGCCGACCTGAGGTTAACGGACGTTTACTTCGTGGAATGGGTTGAAAGTCCGGGTAATTTTTTTTATGCTATAGATCATCCCCCTCGGCATAAAAAACGGCCCGGTTCACCTATAAATGGTGAGGCCGGGTTTTTAGTTTTTTGATCAAAAATGATAGTATCTGGCAAATAACGGTCGAAAATGGTAATTTTCTGGATTTGTCAGATGAGGTAACAGGCTTTATGGCCTTAAAATGTGCAGCAACAAACCTCTTTCTGGCACGGCATGGTGAGGTCTCTGTTACCGGCGCCTATATCGGTTCATCTGACCCGCCGCTCACCGAGGCTGGCCGGATGCAGGCTCTATCCCTGGCTCGCGCCCTGCCCCTTAGTCCTCTCCGCTGTCTGTGCAGCCCCCTGATTCGCGCTCGGCAGACGGCCGGAATTGTGGCTCGTTACCACGATTTGGCCCCCGAATATATTGCTGATCTCAGGGAGATTGATTTTGGCCGCTGGGAGGGTTTGACCTTCCCGGATATTGAGGCGGCTGATGCGGAGCTTGTGGGGCACTGGCTGTCTGAAAAGGCTGATTTTACCTTTCCTGAAGGTGAAAACATAAGGGAATTCAGACGGCGGGTCTGCGCTCTGGCCCCCGCCCTCACAGCCCTTGGCGATACGCTGGTGGTGGCTCATGGCGGGGTTATCAGGGTGTTAATCTGCTATTTTATGGGGTTTGAGCTTGATAATTATCTGAGCTTTGATGTGCGGCCCGGCGGCCTGACCATTCTACAGATAAATAATAGCGGCGCAACTATGAAGGGTTTTAATCTATGAACCGGATTGTTCTGATAACCGGCGGCGCCCGCAGCGGCAAGAGCGCCTTCGCGCAGGGCTATGCCGAGGTGCTGGCAGCGGCGAGGCTTTATATCGCGACCTCGCCGCCGGGGCTTGACGAGGAGATTGCCGAGAGAATAAGGCGTCATCAGGAAGAGCGCCGGGGCCGCGGCTGGGAGACGGTGGAGGAGGAGGTGGAGACCGCGGCTGTAATTAAGCGGGCGGCGGCCGGGGCCGTAATCCTCTTAGATTGTCTCACCATGTGGGTCAGTAATTTACAATGGCGGGATAAGATAGTGGATGAGGCCGGGATCGGCCTATACTGTCAGGGGCTTATTTACGCCTGCCGGGAGCGGGAGGGCGCTGTAGTTCTGGTGAGCGGCGAAGTTGGTTGTGGTATTGTTCCGGAGACGGCGGTGGTCAGAAGGTACCGGGATCTGCTGGGACGCTGTAATCAGTTGATAGCGGCTGCCGCGGATGAGGTCTTTTTGGTCAGCTGCGGAATTCCGCTGCAGATTAAGGGGGTAAACTTAAAATGATAATCAGAACAGAAAAAAATAAATGAGTCTATTAGAGCAAACCGCTGCCATGATTACCGGCCAGGATCAAACATGGCGTACCCAGGCCAGAGCCCGTCTTGATCAACTGGCCATTCCCCATTGGGCCTTGGGGCGTT
>CAZSOB010000185.1:0-3510 GCA_964608155.1 uncultured Desulfobulbia bacterium | reverse complement strand
ATGTTCTTTAATCATACCCTGCGCCGTCAGGTCACCTCCAAAACCATGGAGCTGCGCCGGGAACTAACGGAGCGCGAGCGAAGTCAAGCCGAAGCCCAACGGGCGAACAGAGAGCTGCGGAATCTGAACAGCTTACTCATCTCCTGCGCCGCCAGCCTGGATATGCGGGAATTATTTAACCGCGTCATGGACGGGGTCGGCAGGATAAGCGGCTTAGAGGGCTGTACCATCTGTTTCGTTACCCCGGAACAGACCCTTGAACTTGCCGCCCACCGGCAGGCCTCCCCGGCCGCTGTTCTTGATCTTACCCGCCGCTTAGTCAAGGTGGGCGACTGCCTCTGCGGTAATTGCGTCCGGGATAAAAAACCGCTTATTCTCTGGAACCGAGAGGAGGTACTTAAATACTCCACCCTGGAAGCGGCTCGCCATGATAATATTAATTTCCATGCCGCTTTTCCCCTTCTGGTCGGTAAAAACTGTATCGGTGTCCTTTGCATCTTTACCCGCAGTACAGCTAAACCAGAAAAAGGTCTCATCCAGACCATGGAAGCTGTGGCCGCCCAGGTGGCTCTCGCCATGCATAGTTCCCGACTCTACGAGGAGACAGTTAAAGACGCCTCTCTTCTGGAGGAGAAGGTAATGGTGCGCACGAGAGAATTGGAGGAGTCCCAAGCCCACCTTCAGGAAACAGTGGAAAATCTTAATACCGCCAACGAAAAGCTACGGGAGCTGGATCAATTAAAATCGCTGTTCATCGCCTCCACCAGTCACGAATTGCGGACACCGCTGAACTCCATTATCGGTTTCTCCGCTATTTTGCGCGATGAGTGGCTGGGGTCGTTGAACGAGGAACAGAAGCTGAATCTAACCGCCATTCATCGTAACGGCCGCCATCTTCTGGCTCTGATTAATGACATTATTGATATATCCAAGATAGAGGCAGGAAAGCTTGAGAGTTATGTGGAGGATTTCAAACTTGACGAGGTGGTAGCCGAGGCCCTGGACACCATCTGCGCCCCCGCCAAGGACAAGGGTCTGGAACTACAGCATAATATTCAGCAGATCGCCATGCGCGGCGACCGCCGGCGTCTGCTGCAATGCCTGCTGAACATCCTGACTAACGCGGTTAAATTCACCGGCCAGGGCACAATTACCATTACCGGAACTCTTGAGGACGGGGCAAGGGTACGGATAGTGGTGACGGATACCGGAATCGGCATTCGGGAGGAAGAGGTGGATAATCTCTTCCAGCCCTTTGTCCGTCTTCATGCTGCTGGCGACGGAGAATATCCCGGCACCGGCCTGGGACTCTATCTCACCGCTAAACTAATGCGGGAGGTCTTGGGCGGCGAGATAAGCTTAACGAGTGTTTATAACCAGGGCACAACATTTACCATGCTGCTGCCAATGGAGGTGGAGATGGAGGTATGAAAAAAGCACTAATCGTAGAAGATAATCCGGATAACCTGCGGCTGATGACCTATGTACTAAAAAGAAAGGGCTACGAGGTCTTAAGCGCCGAAGACGGGGAAGAGGGGGTGAAGACGGCCTCCGGCACTCGGCTGGATCTGATTATCATGGACATTATGCTGCCCGGCATAGACGGCATGGAAACCACCCGCCGCATAAGGGCCTCTGAACTGGACAGCATTATCCCCATTATTGCCATGACCTCATACGCTATGCGCGGTGATCGGGAAAAAATTCTGGCAGCGGGCTGCAACGGCTATATCGAAAAGCCAATTGACCCCCTGCGGGTTATGACGGAGATAGAAAAAATTATTCTGGGAGAGAAACGATGAAGACCCTGATTGTCGAGGACAGGGCAGATGACAGACGTTTGCTGCGTTATAACTTAGAGCATCACGGCTGGCAGGTTACAGAGGCAGGCGATGGTTTTAAGGCCTTAGAGCTAATGACTGGGAATAAACCGGATCTGGTGATTTCCGATGCCCTTATGCCCAAGATGGACGGTTTTGAGCTCCTGCGGCGGATGAAGAATGATCCCGCTCTACGTAATATCCGCTTTATCTTTTATTCCGCCGTTTATACCGGTTATAACGAACAAGAACTCGCCCGTTCCCTTGGGGCGGATGCCTATCTTATCAAACCCCTGAACCCGCAGCAATTCTGGGATCAGCTTGAGGAGGCCATTAGCGGCGTAACAAGCGCCGAGTCAGAGCGGCCAAAGCAGATGGCTGCTGAACAGGAGGCATTTTTAGCCCGTTATCCCGGAATTGTGGCCACCAAACTGGAGGAAAAGGTACGGGAATTAAAGGCGGTGAAGGGGAAATGGGTCAAGACCTTTGCCGCTCTCCACGATATGGTCATTTTAATGGATCTGGACAAGAAGATTCTGCAGGCCAACACCAGTACCTGCCGGTTTTTCAAGACCTCCGAGAATGATTTGACAGGCAAGTCCTGCAAAATCTTTTGCGGCACAAGCTACCCCTGTAAAGATTGTCCAGGTGACAAGACGATGGCGGATGGCGGCGATCACAGCGCCGAAATTTACCACAAACACCTGCAGAAGACCTTTGAGATCAGCAGCTCCGCTGTCCCGGATGAAGACGGCAAGCTGGATTATGTGGTTTATGTGATCACTGATATTACGGAGCGTAAACGCTTAGAAGAGGAGTTGTTTCAGGCCCATAAGATGGAGGCCGTGGGTACCCTGGCCGGCGGCATTGCCCATGACTTCAACAACATCCTGACTGCGGTCTTAGGCTATAGTGAACTGGCCAAAGATGATGCGCAAGCCAGGGGGCTGTCCTCCTCTTATCTCGACGAGGTTATCAAAGCCGCTCTCCGAGCCCGGGACATGGTAAAACAGATATTGAGTTTCAGCCACAAAAAGACCGGGCGCCTGCAGCCCATAGCCCCGCATCTGATCATTGAAGAGGCCTTGAAATTACTGCGCAGCTCCATGCCAAGCAGCGTGGATGTCCGAACCAGGATTGATTGTGACTGCGGGATGATTAATGGCGACCCCACCAAACTTCATCAGATAATCATTAACCTCTGCACCAACGCCCTGAATGCCTTGGATGATGAAAAGGGGGTTATTGACATCCACCTGTATCGTCGGCAGTTAGGTACCGATGACTTACGAGCCCAGGAGGAGGTGCAACCCGGCCCCTTTGTGGAATTACTGGTTCGGGACAATGGCTGCGGTATGAACAAGACCACCACCCAACATATGTTTGAACCATACTTTACAACCAGGAAGGTGGGTGAGGGCACCGGTCTTGGTCTCTCCATTGTCTATGGTTTGGTTCGCAGCATGGGCGGCATAGTCAGGGTACAGAGCAAAGCAGGTGTTGGTACCGAACTCCGCATCCTGTTCCCGGTTTTACCAGCTGGAAGCGAGAGGAGTACCGCCCCCGTAATAGCGGATCTGCCCATGGGGACTGAGAATATTATGGTGGTGGATGATGAGAGGATGATCGCCGATCTTCAGAAGGCCCTTCTCGAGAAACAGGGATACAAGGTTACGGCTCTCACTAACAG
>CAZSOB010000184.1:0-3521 GCA_964608155.1 uncultured Desulfobulbia bacterium | reverse complement strand
GGTACGACCGGTTTGAATCCCTATTGATAAGCTGTTATAAAGAGCTTTTTTCTCCGGCGGCGGTTTTTCCCCCTGTTTATCTGCCGCCCCCACCTCCTTGAATTCAATACTTGACGCCTCGCTATCCGCCAATTTGACCAAGGACTCCAAAACGATTGGCCCCTTAGCGCCAATCCTGCACTTCTGCAAAATATGCTTAAATTCCCGGTCTGGCAACTTAAGCTCGGCAGAGGCAGCAGTCTTAAAATGAGCCGCCAATATTTTTTTACTGCCATCTAAACGCAAACCATACAACAGATGTGGCCTTAATCCATTGCCGCCGTTAACCAGCCGCCCAAAGATGGCCGCCAGATCAACAAGAGCAACCGGGGTCAAAGGGGTTATGACAGTGGTTGTAAATGCCGTACCTGCCAGGCCGCCCAGATCGTTGACGGTTAGACGGGGCGGGCCCGCAGTTACTTCCTGCATTGCGCCAAGGCCAGGGCCATAATAAACACCCGCCTGAATTTTCTGCCATACCCCTTTATTCAGCCCTGTTACCGCCTTTACAGGCAGTTTCATGAACCGTGGGACAAGATGAGCGATTACCTTTTGCGGCCCGCTGGCGGCGGGTACTTTAAGCTGCCCAGAACGCAGGGCCGCCGCGGTTTGCAGATAGCTGAATATACCACCAATAGGTACCGGATCTTTCAGAACTCGATTACGGCGGTTAAAGCTGTCATATTGCCAATAACGATTAGGATCATATGACGGTATATTCGCCAAGGCCTCAATTTCGCCATTAGCGGCATTCAGCAACAAGGCCATACCAGAGCCAGCCCCTCTTTTTTTAATCAACCCGGAAAGGCTCTTTTCCAATAAAATCTGGAGCTTGACGTCAAGAGATAAAACAACCGCTGCCCCGCCGGACAGAGTGGAGACATTAATACCCGCCCCCTCCAACGCCTTGGAACCAAGCAATAGATCACCGCTCAGAATACTGCCGTAGGTAAATTCTACACCCGCCAGCCCCTGACCATCCTTGGTAAAACCAAGGATCTGCGCAGCAGCATCGCCATAAGGATAGAAACGATGTTCATCAGCTCGCAAATGGATACCGCTTATTTTCAACCGGGCTATTCTATCGGCCTCAGCCGCTGATATATACTTTTCAACTGAGACCGAGGCCTGATCAGTTCGCAACAGCCGCCTGATTTTTTTGGCCTTAAGACCGGGTATTTTAAGCAGCCGTTTTATCCCTGCCGGGCCTGGCTCTAATTCCATAGGCCTTAAATCCACCGAGTAACTCCGCAGACTCAAGGCAAGAGGCCGCATGGCGCGATCATAAATATCGCGCCGCAGGGGACTCTCGGCAATTATAAATTTGTCGGCATTCGGCTTAGTTTTTGCGGCTTTTTCCGCCACCAACGGAGTTCTGTGGTACGATGTCACATACCACAGGAAATACCCTGCGGCTATCAACAAGATAATGAGCAGCCATAACCACCCGCGGCCCCTCCTCGCTGTTTGGCGGTGATACCTCATCTTCCCCCATCGCCCATAGGCGTTTGAGCCTTAAAGGCGTTGTATCTGGCCTTTCAACGGTACATGAAGCCCCAGATGTCCAGCGGTTTTACTAATATATTTTTCAGAGAGCAAGTTTTGTCGTTGACTGTAAAGTTTTTGTTCGGTCTTTAACATATCAATTTTGAGGCCCTGTTGCAGATTCAGGTCATTCAATCCGCTGCGCAGCAAAAAAGCGAAGGCCACGCTGCTGACCATAGCGCTGATGGCGGCGCAGAGTAATATTACCCCCACCGCCTTTTTTAAGGCTTGATTGCCGCTTATGGCCATGGGCCTGACCATGACGGTCTGACGGCCGTTAAATGTATTGGAAAAATCCTGAATCATAACGTCTCCCTCTTCGCCATTCGCAATTTAGCACTCCTGGCCCGTGGATTATGCCGCAGTTCATCTTCTCCGGCTACAACCGGTTTCTTAGTCACCATTGACAAGACCGGGTTACTCTGAAAGGCCCGTTTAATTAGACGGTCTTCCAGGGAGTGAAATGAAATAACACAGAATTTCGCCTCATTTTTTAACATTTGCGGCCCCAGCTTTAGAATACGCAGCAAATTGTCCATCTCCTTATTCACGGCTATGCGCAGGGCCTGAAAAACCTTGGTGGCCACATGAATCTTCCGGGGTTGAAATTTACGCGGTACAGCCCGGGCGACCAGCGCCACCAATTGATCAGTGGTAATAATTTTTTGCTTCCGACGCTCCTGAACCACAAAAGAGGCTATCCGGCGGGCCTGCCTCTCCTCCCCATAAAAATAAAAGATATCGGCCAGTTCCTCGCTGCTGGCACTGTTTAATATCTGGGCGGCAGTCAGATCTTGCGCCTTATTCATTCTCATATCAAGGGGTTCTTTACCCTGAAAACTGAACCCCCTGGCGCTGCTGTCTAATTGATATGACGACAACCCCAGATCCAACAAAAGCCCGTCTATTTCATCTATTCCCAAATCCGCCAGCCGCTCGGGCAAATTAGCAAAATTATCATGGATATATTCAACCCTGCTGCCAAATTCCGCCAAATTCCGACGGGCCATGGCAATGGCATCGGCATCGAGATCAAAACCAATCAATCGGCCGTCAGGGGCTGATCTTCTTAATATTTCACGGCTATGACCGCCCATGCCAAGATTGCCGTCCACGTATATACCACCGGGGACGGGACTCAGTAACTCCATGGTTTCCGCCAACAAAACAGGGCAATGGGTCACGATTATCCGCCCCTTACATGAGGCCAGCTTTTAAGAGGCTGACATCAAAACTGGCGTAATCATCTGCCGTGGGTTTATTTTCCTCCTCCCAGGACTTTTTATCTAATATCTCAAAATAGGTCATTACCCCGCTCAACACGACCTCACGATGGATACTGCCCTCTTCACGCAGTTTGGGCGGCAAAAGAACCCGGCTTTGTTTATCAAGCTGACACTCAACCACCCCGCCGATGACATAGGTGGCCATTTTCTTCATTTCGGGCTGTTCCCTCATACTGGCCAAAAGCCCGACCTCCAGCTTCTCCCATTGCGGAAAGGGGTAAGCCCGCAGGCATTTATGCCAGGGAATAACCATGAGCCGTTCATCATATTGACGGCGCAGAACATCCCGAAAACGGGCCGGAATGCTCAGCCTGCCCTTGCCGTCCAGATTATGTTCCGAGCGGCCGCGAAAATGATAAATCGGCCCTTGCGGTTGTTCTATGTTCATAGTTGAAGTTTTCCCAATTTTTCCACATTAGCCCACATCTTACTACTGTATATCTAAATCACCAAGGGCATGTCAAGATTTTTTTTAAAAAGGGTCAGAATCAGCCAAAAAGATAACTTCTTGATTTAATTACCATTAAAAATCAGCATACCATATAACGAACCGCCACAGGCAACCGGCAACCATATATGGTATAAGAGAAGCAGACCAAAGTAAGACACAATCCGCTATGGCAGCAGACAGCATTGTGGGGAAAAGTGGGA
>CAZSOB010000183.1:0-3523 GCA_964608155.1 uncultured Desulfobulbia bacterium | reverse complement strand
TCTCACCATAGCCGTCGGTATGAGAAAAGGTAAATTCCAGGGTCTCACTCTTGTAGTGAATGGCATCATAGAGCTGTGCCCCTTTAATTTCTTTCTCTAAAAGGTCACGAAGGCCGTTATTAGACAGGAAACACTCGGCACCGAGATATAATTTCAACCCGGCGTTAAGATATGCATAGCGCCAGAGACGTTTACTGATATATTCCGGGTTAAAGGCGTAGTTCGCGAAGACCTTTGAATCGGGAAGAAATTCAATAAGGGTACCGTCCTTTTCCTGACTATCGCCATCTTTCTCATCCAATAAGTTACCACGGCTGAAAGTGGCGCTGGCAAAGCGCCCTTCCCGGTATGAGGTAACCTTGAATTCCTCTGACAAGGCATTAACTGCTTTGGTGCCCACCCCGTTCAGCCCCACGGAAAACTGAAAGACATCGGTATTATATTTAGCCCCGGTATTAATTATCGACACGCAGTCCACAATCTTGCCCAAAGGAATTCCGCGACCATAATCGCGTATCTGTACCCTGCCCTCCTGCTCAATACTTATATCAACCCGTTTACCGGCCCCCATTATAAATTCATCAACGGCGTTATCAATTACCTCTTTAAGGAGAATATAGATACCGTCATCGGGATGAGAACCATTACCAAGGCGGCCGATATACATCCCCGGCCGCATACGGATATGCTCTAAGGAACTTAAGGTTTTTATCTTTGATTCGTCGTAGGTCGTCATGATGAATAAGGATACAAGAGGCAGCACGCCTCAAATTATCGAGCTGAATAGTTACGGCTCACAGTTTAGGGCAGTTTATCCGCCTTAGCTGAATAAGTTACATTTTGCCTGTGAAAATTTAGATCCAGAATCGAATATCTTTATCCGGCTTTGTTGGTAGACGCAATGTTTTTTTGGTAAGCGCTCCAGGTAAGCGAGCCTGCGAGACTCTGGATTGTGTGCAGCTGAATAGTTACCGTTGATCGTTTACTTTTTTTGTTCTCCCGTTCTGAACTCACCGTGCTATATTTGGGAGAGTTGGGGAAAATAATATTTTTAGGCATAGAGGATAAAAAAAGCGCTTTAAAAGCGCACCGGGGCATAAAATATTTGACCAACCGAAATCGACATAGTATTTTGTCTATCGTTCTATCCCGCAGTGTTTCCGAGCAGCTGTTGTTGAATCCCTGCCGGATGCAAGTAAGCGCTCCATGAACACCCTGCTGCTAAAGCAGTTACGTTACAGATTCAATTTCAGGAGATAAAAATGCCAGCCCAGAATTTTGACCAGTTGTTTAACACCGATGTCTTGCAGAGATTATTACCGCCGGAACGAACGGATGAATTTTTCGAGGCCTTATTTGGCGATGCCTCGGAAGGAGCCTATGATATAAGTCTTGAGTTCGAAGGTCATGATCCTGATAAGAGCCTGAACTTTGCGATTCTCCTGCAGCAACGCTCTGGTCAATGCTTGGTCTGCAGTCTGACCCGCGGCCTGCCCCAGGTGTTTTCCAGGCATCCGGTGCTTAATCTTAAAGGAATAGCCGCTGAAATAGGCAGTATGATAAACCTGCCGGAGGCCGAAAAAAGCTGGCATCTCGGGGGTACACGTCAGCATTCAAACGCCCGCCACAGCATCCCTTTTATTATTGAGTTGTAAAATCCAGGGACTCAAACGTGCGAAATAACGGCCCACTTCCGCGGGGCGGTGGGCATCTGAGCCAACAGTCGTTCTGATTCCCATTTCCAGGGCCTGCTTGACAATCCATCTTTTGGGATAAGGTTCACCACGATGGACAAAGCCCGAGGTGTTAATCTCCAGGGCAAGACCACGGGCCGCTATTTCCGAGAGGATAAGTCGAATCAGCTCAACATGTTCCTCATTAAATTCTACCTTTTTATGATGCCGGAGCGCCGCGTCAAGATGACATACCACGTTAACTGGTAATTGCCGCACCCCGTCCAGCAGCCCCCGGAGATAATCCCTTATCACCTTTTCCACCCCGATAACGGAAAATTCAGTCATATTCTGCGGCTGGTGGCTTAACATATTTATATGCCGCCCTTCATACTCATAATAATGGTACGACAGGCCGATGAGATCCCAGGCGTAACGGCTTAAAAATTTTCTTGTTTCATCAATACAACTGGGATTATAACCCACCTCCACACCCAGGCCAATCTCTATACGGCCGCGATACTCTTCCCTCAGGCTCAGCCCCTGGTTAAAATAAAGGGCAAAATCATCCTCGTTCAACCAGGTCGGCTCAAAATAATTTATCCCCGTCTCAAAGTGCTCCAGAAAGACAATCCCCTGTAATCCCTTTTGCACCGCGGCCTGAACATAGTCCGCCATCTCGCCCTCGGCATGATGACAGAGCCGGGTATGAACATGGCAGTCCCGCTTTAATTCAAGTTGTAGATTGTTATGAGGCATCTTTTAAGTCCGCTGATTTATGCTGTGAGTTCAGGGAGGGCTCCTGATTCCGGGAGATTATCTTATGGTAACTTCTATAGCGGTACGACAAAGATCGTATGCGAAAGTGGTGATGAATCAGTGTCCGGTTAAGAACTCGCATTGGTAACTGTTTAGGTACAAGCGAAAAACTGCCCTAAACTGCGAGTTGTAACTGCTCAGGAAAGCGCAGAATCCGGATGTGCCCGGGTGATCGGGCATGGCTGTTACTTTTAGACATCACGCTGAATAGTTACTCTCTCGCTGTAACATTTTGCGGGTCAAGGCGGAGAATTTTTCTAAATACCTGACGCGTCTCCCTGTCCTTGCCTATGTTCATTATCGTATGGCGGTATCTATCGATAAATTCCCCGTAACTGAACTTATGACGACTCTTTGAGGTTAAATCAATGCCGAGACCATAAACAAGTCCGCCGCATACGGAAATATTGTTGGGCTGCTTGCTATACTGGGAGGAACTTAAGCATTAACAGGGGCAACAACAAGCAAATATCAAAAAGACGGGTAATAATTATTCGGCCAGGCAACCGGGGCTCCTCGACATCTGATTGATTTGGGAATGCAGGGGCGCCCCTTGTGGGCGACCTTGTTCACTCTTACTGCGTAAACGATCAACAAACCACACTCTGGGCGGTGATCGCCCTCCAAGGTGTAAGCGTTTCAGGGCGCCTGCGCGCTCGGAGCCTCGCTGGCTCGCTTACCTTACTGCTAATTATTAAAGGCGGCAGAGGCGGAGGCCGAGACAAAGAACTGATTGGCACTATTCGCGGAGCTGCCCTGGAGAATTGGCAGAACCTGTGCCGGTACGGAGTTGGCCTGGGTGAGGGCAAAGGCACTGGCCTGCATCAAAATATTCATCTTAGAGAAAATCATCGCCTCAGCGCTAAAATCCAGATCCAGGAGCTTTGACCTGGCCTCTAAAAGATTCGTTCTTATCCCGCCCTGTACCAGGGCCGCCGATTCAAATTGATTACGGGTCGAACCCGCCTCAGAGCGGCCCCGGTTTAACTCGGTTAGTGCCGCATCGGCTATGGCAATGGCAGTCTCAGCCC
>CAZSOB010000182.1:0-3537 GCA_964608155.1 uncultured Desulfobulbia bacterium | reverse complement strand
GCGCGCTCAGGACTCTTATTCCGGCGGCAGATGGGCAGCATCTAAGCTGTTGTCGTCAAAATCAAGTTTTTTGTCGCCTCCAGACTTAGCAGCCGGGGCAGAATCGGCCTTAGCTGCATTGTCAGCGCCAGCCGCCGGCAGACCAGCGCCCTGGCCGTCATCAGCCCCGCCTTCAATAATAATTCCACTGGAATCCGAATTAGAGTTGGGGGTAGAATCAGGATTCAAAATAATACCACTGGAATCGGGATTAGAATCTGAATTATTATCAAAAATATCCTGTGAGCCATCTCCACCGCTGGAGTCTTCTATAACCTGCCCCGCGTCATCAGCCCCATTTCCCGGCTCTTGAACCACAGTATCAGCTGCCCCGTTCTCCGGTACTTTTGCGGCATCAGACCCATTTCCCGGCGAAGCTGAGGATGGCAGCGGAGTTTTCACAGGCGGCTTGGAAGCAGCAACCTCTTTAACCGGCACCGGGCGTCCCTCCGGGATGGTGGCCAGCAAACGGCGTATTAATTTAAAGGATACGTTAAAGGAGTCATCGGAACTGAGCCCGAAAAGACGTTTGGTCAGGGAATCACCGGAATTATGTCCAGAGGCCTGCCAAAAAATTATACCGTTATTTACATCAACCAGGCGCAGAGTAATTACTAATTGCGGAAAGGACACCGCCCCTCTCTGAACCCGTTCAGCGTTATCAATGGTACCCAGCATAAAGGCCTGCACGTGCAGGAGCTGCCCCAGCCTCTTCATAACCCCGGCATCCATGGGCCCCTTGCTGAGATTAACCGCTTGATCTCGCAGAGCGCTGTCCACCAGCCCCTTGTCAACCACATCAAACATCCCATTGGCCAAAAGCTGGGTAATCACCATATCCCTTACCCGCTCCGCAACAAAGGCATCCTTGCTGTTATTCTGTAACGGCATAACCGCCACCCTCTTCACAAAAGAAAGATCCGTATCCGGGCGGACAAAAGACTCCATATTATTCCCCACGCAGCCGGAAATACTAATTATGAGCCAGGCAAGCAGCAAGATCTTGATAAATGTTTTCATAATGTCCCTTAGTAATTATTGTTCATGATAAATCAGTTTTAAATCTCATTCACATGGCGGTGAAGCGGGAATTTAAGCGGCTGTTCACGCTCCAGGAACTGGGGGCGGAGGTAAATGAACCGCTGGTCATAAGCGATATATTTTTGTTAACCGCCCAGCGCCAGTCAAGGGCCGTGACATGGCTGTTTCCCGGTTTAATGGTATAACTATGATTTAAAGCAAGCTCCATATTACGGCTTACAGCCCAGTTTATTCCCAGTGAGGCGGAGCTGGAATCTTCATCGGCCCAGGCCTGATGATAAGAGGAATTTAATGATAAAAGATCAGACAGCCGCCAATGAAGCTCTATGCCGCTGTCAATAACAGCCCTGCTGCTGGAAGATTTTGTGTAATTGCCGGACACATTGGCGGTCAACCCGGGAATAAGACGGGCAGTAAGCAACAAACCGGTACTCTTGGTGGTGCTACTTGACTGTTCACGTTTATTCTCACTTTTGGCATAGGAGGCGTTAAGGCTGGCATCCAGGTCATGATAGAGGGCGGCACTCGCCTGCAGATTATAATTATAGCTGCGGCTGATCTTATCACCGCCTTCGAAATAATCACTCATGGTCGCCCCGACGGTGGTATCCACAGTGGGCAGTAAAGACGAGGCCACGATCAGAGAGTAAGTTCTGGTCTCATAGGTAGGGGCATTCGTTACCGCGGTGGAGTGCAGACTGCCGTTTAAGCGCAGAGTAACAGCGGCATATGGTTCCCAGCTCAGGCCGCCGTTTATCCTGGCAATCTGCTGATCGGAACCAGCGGAATAGTTGTTACTTTCATAGGACAGGTTCGAGGTCAGGGTGAGATTATCCCGCAGGCGCAGACTTAAACCGGCATTAGTTGTCCAATTATTCTGCTTACTTACCAGCCGGGCCGTGGTGCTGCCCGGTGCCGCGCTTACCGTCTCATAGACCTCAATTTCTGAAAAATTAACCACGGTGGCGGTGGGATCATCGACAGCCACCACTCGCAAAAAATTCCGTTGATAACCCGAAACATCAAGAACAAAACGTTTATTCGCCGTATCATAGACAGCGCTTACGGCCCGGGCCAGAACCCAGTTGGTGTTATCATTACTATAATAAAGGTTCCAGCTGAACTGCGAACTTACCACCGTGGTCAAGGCCGTATCCGTATACAGATACAGCACATCAACCTTCTGACTGTCGGCCCGCACTCCGATACTCAAGCGAATAGGGTCTGCCGGATCATTGACCGTCACCGCCGTATCAGACTTATCGCCATTAACAAGAAGATTGTTAAGCCCCAGACTGACTGCAGCGGCCGGATCAACCAACCCGCTGTAGCCCGCCATATTCCGCCGCACCAGGGCGCTGTTAGTAGCCGCATCCACCTTACTGTCGTTGATGCTTTTGGTATAGTTATATTGCTGGGAAAAGGTGAGACGCCCCCGGTTATTCCAGAACCCGCCGCCGCCCTCAATCCTGGCAAGATGGGCGTCAATCCGGGTACTGCTGCCCACGGCATAATTATTACTTTCCTGACGATTATAGGCATAAAACACCTTCATGGGATGGCCGTTCCAGGACAAACTTATACCGCTGTTGCTATTATCACCATCAAGATTATGGAGGGTAAGATCATCAAGATCCCGGCTCCGGCTGAACACGCCCCTGACGGCCGGGCGAAGGCCCGCGGTTAGCCAGGCGGAATTTAAATTGGCCGACCAGGAAGTATGCCTGAAATTACTGGCGTTGGAGTTACGCTCTTCATTGGCATTGCCTGATATATTAAACATAAATATCTCGTTAGAAATATTATAGGCCAGAGATGGACTGAAGTCCTCACGGGTAGCGCCCGGCTGCCGATCACGATTATAGCGCATGCCAGTATCGAAACGCATTAATTCCGTGACCTCGAAACTCTTATTAAAGTCGACCCCGTAATGCTGGTTGAATTCATCCGCTCCCGAATCGGTATCCTGATACCCCCAGGCCCCGCTCAAGGCCAGAGCCTCGGCCTCGGCCTTAGAAACAAAAGACCCATGGAACAGAGTAGTAAAAAGCAACAAGGTGCTAATTAATAAGATATGTTTTGCGGCGCGCGGATTTACCAAATTCTGTCTTGTCCTGCGTTAGATTTTTCGTAACTATTCAGCAGCCCCATCTTCGCCCATTTAGGTCTTCTCGAATACCAAAGTATGCTTCGAAGTCCTAAATGAACGAGGTAAGCGTAGACTCCGACCTGGAGCACTGCTGAACAGTTACGTTCTGGGGTTATTGTTACTTCTATGCACTACGCTGAATAGTTACGATTTTTTAATTTATGATCATTCAATAAATTTTACGAATTTAAAAGGCCGAAAGGCAAGTAAATTCGCCGGTTTTTACAAAAAAACGTAACTATCACCTTGACAACCGCCCTTAAACAAAAAAGGCTCCAACCGTTCATTTGAACGGTTGGAGCCAAAGG
>CAZSOB010000181.1:0-3592 GCA_964608155.1 uncultured Desulfobulbia bacterium | reverse complement strand
CTGCGTGAGGTACTGCACGGGGTGGAGAAGACCATCGCCCTGGGCCGGGGCAACAGGGCAGAAAGGGTATCGGTAAAGATCCCGGCCGGGATTGATTCCGGTAAAAAGTTACGGGTAAGCGGTAAAGGTTCTCCCTCACCGACGGGCGGCCCCCCCGGTGATCTCTACATAAAAATAAGGGTACAACCCGATCCTGATTTCATCAGAGACGGTAATGATCTGATTCACGAGAAACAGGTTCCTTTCAGTACAGCAGTGCAGGGTGACAAGACAGAAGTGACCACTCTGGAAGGCAAGACCCTGAAAGTAAAAATCCCGGCCGGTATTCAGCCCCAGGCCAAACTGCGTTTGAAGGGCCATGGCCTGCCACACGGCCCCCATGGGCCCAGAGGGGATCTCATAGTCAAGATCCTGGTGGCCGTTCCCAGGCCCAAAGAGCTTTCGGAGCGTCAGCGGGAGTTGATTAAAGAACTGGCGGCCAACGGTTTATAAAATGATTGAGACAAACATGGTGGACATATCAAATATATACTTACCAGGCAGACCGCCCCGCAGATATATGTCGTCCTTTACCCTTGTCAGAATAGCCGTCATTATAACTTCATAGCCCATATTCAGATAGCCGTCCGCTCCCTTCTCGTTAGTCAGGAACAACAGGCGGCCCCGCTCGTCTTTATAGGTCTTTAAGCGCCAGTTCACCTGGCTCAGATTGCGATATAGACGCTGCAGACGCTCCACCGGCACCTGAAGAGCAGTTATCATTATCTGCTTATGTCCCACGCCGTAGGCCTCTCTGATACTCTTCATCATCCCCAGACCCAATAAAAACACCCTGTCCGGTTCACGGGTATCAGGGGCAAAGGCAGCGCTCAAAACCTCGTTAGAGGGCATGGCCGCATATCTATCCAACATCTGCCGGCCATGGAATATCTGCTCGATCCTTTTATGCCGCATTAAACGGGAAGGCTGGTATTTGGGGTTCTTGGCATAAAGACGGTGAACCATTTTTTCCAGACCCCGGCTGTCCTCCTTAATATGATAATGGAATATCCTGGCCCCGGTCGGGATAACAGCATCCCCGACACAGCCGCCGACGATGATCAGCGAGAGAAGAGAAAAGACAAATATTGAGCCGCGGATAAAAGAGCGGGGGTGGATGTTAAACATCCGGTCTCTCCTCTACACTCCGGGTTTCCGCCCCTTGATTCGTTCCAGTGCTTCAAGGTAGCGCTCCTTAGTTTTAATAATAATATCAGCCGGCAGAGGGGGGGGCGGCGGAGTCTTCGACCACTCGATGGACAATAAATAATCGCGAAGAAATTGTTTATCAAAACTAACCTGACCACGGCCCGTTTCATAGTCTGCCAAGGGCCAGAAACGGGATGAATCAGGGGTTAATACCTCATCAATTAAGATCAATTCTCCCTCATACCAACCCAGCTCAAATTTGGTATCGGCAATGATTATACCCCGTTCCAGGGCATAGGCGGCCGCCTTTTCGTAGAGACGGATACTGACCTCCATAATCCGCTCCGTCTCCTCATCACCGACAATCTCACGCATTCTCGCCACCGAGATATTCTCATCATGCATCCCGGCCTCGGCCTTGGTTGAGGGAGTAAATATAGTCTGGGGTAATTTTTCCGATTCCTTAAGACCGGCTGGCAAAGAAAGTCCGCAGGGATCATCGCCCCTGGTATAGGCCTTCCAGAGCGAACCAGAGATATAGCCACGCACTATACACTCCACAGGCAGGGGTTTGGCCTTTTTCACTAACATACTCCGGCCGACAAGATCAGCGGCATAGGGCTGGCAGACGGCGGGATACTCCTCCACCTTGGCGCTGATCAGGTGATTAGGGATAACATCACGTAAATACTCGAACCAGAAGAGCGACATCTCGGTCAAAATGGCCCCCTTGGAGTCAATGGGCTCCGCCATTACCACATCAAAGGCAGATATCCGGTCCGTAGCCACCATCAGCAGAGCATCATCTAACTCATATAAATCACGTACCTTCCCACGATGGATGAGGTTTAAGTCTACAAAATTCGTTGTTGTTATTGGCTTTGTCATGTCTTTTCCATATTATCTGTAACTATTCTTTTTGACTTTGAAGCATATTTGGTATGCGAGAAGACAAAAATGGGCAAAGATGAGGTGCTGCTGAATAGTTACTATTATCTTTAATTATGAAAGTCACCTGCCAAGGCTGTCGGCCTGGACGCGATTTTCATGTTTCGTTATACCCGGGTGACCGGGCATAGTTGTTACTTTAATTGTACCCGTTCACCAGGGGTACCCATTTGGAATAACCCCGAGCCTTAAGAGTTGTCAGTCCTGCATAGCCTTAGAGATAACCACCTGATTACGCCCCTTGTGCTTGGCCTGATACAACGCCCTGTCCGCCACGGCAACAAGGCTGTCCGGTTTACTTTTACGAACCGGAGCCATGGTCGAGGTACCGATACTTACCGTCAGAATATCGCTGACGGTGGAGGACTCATGGCGGATAGCCAGAGCCCGCACCTGGTCGATAATACTATAGGCCACATCTGAAGCCCCGGCCGGATCAGTTTCCGGTAAAATAAGGGCGAACTCCTCGCCGCCGTAGCGGGCGGCAAGATCTCCGGGGCGCTTTTCCATCTCCTTCAAAGCCCCGGCCACGGCCTTTAAGGTCTCATCACCACCCTGATGGCCATAAGTATCATTATACAGTTTAAAGAAATCTATATCCAGCATAATGAGCGATATGGGGCATAAATTGCGCATAGCCCGATTCCATTCCTGACGCAGGGTGTGATCAAACTTCCGGCGGTTGGCGATATTAGTAAGGCCGTCAAGGGATGATAATTTTTCCAGAGTCAAATTAGCCTCATGCAGACGGCGCTGACTCTCCTGCAGGGCGCAAAAGGCCTCCTCCTTCTGCATATAATTTATATAAGCCTGAGAGTGATAACGGATACGAGCAATTAATTCAATTTTGTCCGGCAATTTAACAATATAATCATTGACCCCGGCCCTGAAGGCCTCACTCTTGGTCTCCGGCTCTTCCTTGGTGGAAAGTACGATAATCGGTACCTTGGCAGTCTGTTGATTTACCCGAAAAAATTTAACCATCATCAGACCGTTTACTTCAGGCATAATAAGATCTTGAAGGATCAAGGTCGGCTGAACACTATTAGCAGTCTGAATCGCCTTGGTGGGATCGGCGCAATAATGAAAATCTATATCACCTTCTCCCTCCAGGGCGCGGCGCACCGCCTCTGCCACCATGGGCTGATCATCAATTAAGAGTACGGTAATCCGATATGACCTTAATGATTGATAATCGTCAGTAGACATGGGGGGCAAGAGATTATCTTTTTCTTTGTTCTTCAAGGTTGATTGGTTGATTAGTTTGATTGGTTGACTGGTTGACTGGTTGACTGGTTGACTGGTTGACTGGTTGACTGGTTGACTGGTTACATTTTTTTATCCTTTGGCGAGCAGTTGTCGAATCCGGGTGCCAATTTCCTTCATGGGCAAAATCTCGCGGGCGGCATTAATTTCTGCCGCCGCCTTGGGCATACCATAGACCACCGAGCTTTCC
>CAZSOB010000180.1:0-3601 GCA_964608155.1 uncultured Desulfobulbia bacterium | reverse complement strand
CAATTCATTAAAAATGTCATTTAATATATGTCGATCAATTTCGCCTAACATATTTTTCTGTTTTATAGTTTTTATTGTGTTGTAACTATTCAGCCGCGACCAAATTTTTCTTATCCTCTCTCACTTTAAGGACAGGCCGCCATAAAGTACTGTTAGTTCTATATAGTAACATCAACAAACATTTTTATCTTCAAAAACAACAGGTGCTGGTATTTTTTTACAGACAAGGGTTCAAGGAAGAGAAATCAGAGGCCCGGCTTCATACTGATTGGCTATGGTGATTTCTAAAGGCAGGTGGGAATCTGACCATGACAGACCAGCCAGCAGGGTATCAATCTCTTGCCGCACCAAATCTGGATGATTATTGGATTCACTTATATGGGCCATCACAACATGACGTAGACAACCATTCAACAGACTTTTAAGAAAATTAATGCTGTCAGAATTGGCAAGGTGACCGCTCTGAGAACGAATACGCTGCTGCAGGCTCAGCGGGTAATGGCCATTACGAAGCATATCCAGGTCATGATTAGATTCAAGCACCAGCCCATGACAGGCGGAGAGGTGATGGGCTATCAAACGGGATATAAGCCCGGTATCGGTGCAGTAGCCAAAGATATTACGGCCATCATTAATCGTAAAGCCCACCGGATCGGCGGTATCGTGGGAAATGGCAAAGGGATGAACATCAAAACAAGCGCAGGGGAAAGAGGTGCCGGTCTCAAATTCACAAACAGCATGTAACGGCCCCATAATCTTAGCGGCAGCGGCCATAGTGGCGGCATTGACAAATACCGGCAGCTTATACTTACGGGACAACACGCCGACCCCGCTGACATGATCACGATGTTCATGGGTAACAAGGACAGCCTTTATTACCTCGGGCTTCAGGCCCACACTGTCAAGACGACGCTCAATCTCAACCCCGGAAAAACCGGCATCAATCAACAGAGCGCGGCCGCAAGATTCAACCAGGGTACAATTACCCTTGCTGCCGCTGCCCAGAACGCAAAAACGCATAGAGGATCAGGGGCCGGTATGCCCAAAGCCGCCATCTTGACGAACACTGACCGGCAGCTGGTCAGTCTCATGAATAACCGCCCGGCAGACCGGGGCCAGAATAAGCTGCGCTATGCGGTCACCACGTTTAACGGTAAAATCCTCTTTACCGAGATTAATCAGGGGAATTTTCACCTCCCCCCGGTAATCGGCATCAATAGTGCCGGGTGAATTGATAAGGGTAATTCCGTGTTTAAGCGCCAGACCGCTGCGTGGTCTCACTTGAAATTCATAGTTAGGAGGCAAAGCGACTGCAAAACCAGTGGGCAACAGGCTTATGCTGCCGGGATGAATAATTAAAGGCTCCAGAACTGCTGCCCGCACATCCATGCCGGCAGCCAGTTCTGAGTGATAACGAGGCGGCTCCAAATCTTGCCCATGCTTCAACCAGCGTAAACTTATAATCTGTTCAGACATAGAAACCACCTCGAAAAATCAATCGGTAAGCAGAGCCTTACGGCTCAAACGAATCTTGCCACGCGAGTCAATATCCAGCACCTTTACCCGGACGGCCTCCCCTTCTTTTAAGACATCCGTCACCTTCTCTACCCGCCGATTCTCCAGTTCAGAGATATGTACCAGCCCGTCGACACCGGGGATAATCTGGACAAAGGCCCCAAAATCGACGATCTTTACTACCAGACCATCATAAATCTGGCCAATCTCCGGTTCCGCGGTTATGGCCTTGATTTTTTCTTCAGCCAGAACAGCCACTTCTCCGTTAGGGGCAAAAACCATCACCATACCGCTGTCATCAACGTCAATTTTAACCTCGAACTCAGCAGTCAGAGCCTTGATCATCTTCCCTCCCGGGCCGATGAGGTCTCTTATCTTGTCGGGATTAATCTGTATGGCAACGGCCTTAGGGGCGTATTGCGAAACCTCTGCCCGCGGCTGCTCAAGGGCTTCGGCCATTTTAGCGAGAATATGAATACGCCCAGCCTTGGCCTGCTCCAGGGCCTGGGCCATAATTTCTTTTGACACCCCGTCAATTTTAATATCCATCTGCAGAGCGGCAATACCATCGGTGGTACCAGTTACCTTAAAATCCATATCGCCGAGATGATCTTCATCACCAAGGATATCGGATAGAATAACAATTTCGTCACCCTCCTTAATAAGTCCCATGGCAATACCGGAAACCGGACTCTTCAGGGGTACACCGGCATCCATCAAAGAAAGAGTTCCGCCACAGACCGTGGCCATGGAAGAGGAACCGTTGGATTCCATAATTTCCGATACCACCCGAATGGTGTAAGGGAATTCCTCGTGATCTGGCAGGACACCTTTAATGGATCTCCTGGCCAAATTCCCGTGGCCAATATCCCGGCGGCTGGGGCCGCGCATAAAACGGGCCTCACCAACACAAAATGGCGGGAAATTATAGTGCAGGAAAAAGGGCTCAAAATTCATCCCGTAGAGGGATTCAACCCGCTGCTCATCATCGCCGCTGCCCAGCGTAGTGGTGACAATAGACTGAGTTTCACCACGAGTGAAGAGGGCCGAACCATGGGCGCGGGGCAGAATACCGACCTCACATGTTATGGGCCTTACCTCATCGAAACGGCGGCCGTCAATTCTGGTTTTATCCTTGACAATTGAGTCACGCATCATGGTCTTCATTAGATCATGCAGTATATCCTTGGCCTCACCGTCAGAAACACCCTCATCGGCGGACAATTCGGCAAGGACACGTTTCTGGAGGGCGTAATAGAGATCATTACGTTCCATTTTGTCGGCACAGGAAGTAACCTGCCGCATTTCCTCATGAGCCATGGCATCAATACGCTCCTGCAGGTCAGCATTGACTACCGGGGCGATAACAGTCATCTTCTCCTTGCCAAGAGCGGCCTGTAGTTCATCCTGCATGGTCAGCAGAGGCTGTAGACCCTCGTGGCCAAAATAGATGGCATCCAACACCTCCTGCTCAGAGAGATAATCAGTTTCACCCTCCACCATAACCACCGCTTTTTTACTGCCTCCAACAATGATATTCAAGCTGGAATTCTCCAACTGGGAGGCGGTGGGGTTTAAAATTAGCTCACCATCTACCCGTCCTACCCTGACCCCGGCGATGGGGCCAAGAAAGGGGATATTAGAAACCTGGAGAGCGGCAGAGGCCCCGACAATAGCCAAGACATCAGATTCATTTTCTTTGTCCATGGACATTACAGTGGCGATGATCTGGGTCTCATTCATATACCCCTTGGCAAACAAGGGGCGCAGAGGCCGGTCTATAAATCGACAGGTCAGAGTTTCCTTCTCGCTGGGACGGCCTATTTCGCGCCGAAAGAAATTACCGGGAATACGCCCGACGGCGTAATATTTTTCCTGATATTCAACGGTGAGCGGGAAAAAATCAGCCGATTCCCGCGGCTCTCTCGCCGCAGTGGCAGTCACCAGAACTACGGTACCGCCATAGGTAACTACTACAGAGCCATTAGCCTGTTTAGCAATCTTGCCGGACTCAATAGTCAGGGGACGGCCATTTAATTCCATCTCTACTTTTTTATACATTACTTCTCCTTGTTATCCGCAAGCC
>CAZSOB010000179.1:0-3603 GCA_964608155.1 uncultured Desulfobulbia bacterium | reverse complement strand
GAACAGTTACAGCTCACAGTTTAGGGCAGCTTTTCGTTTGTACCTGAACAGTTACAAAAAAACAAATTATGGCGGAAAAGGCACAAACAGCAGGCGGCGGTTTCAAGGCCGTAAGTATAGAGGCTTCCAGTCTGGTCGTGGCCCTGGGAGTGGTGGCGCTTCTCTTTATCATGATTATGCCGCTGCCCACCATGGTGCTGGACATCCTGCTTTCTTTAAGTATTACCATTGGTCTCATCATTCTACTGATGTCCATGTATAATACCAACCCCTTGAATTTTTCCTCCTTCCCGTCTCTTCTGCTGCTTACCACCCTGTATCGGCTGTCGTTAAATATTGCCTCAACCCGGCTTATTCTCCTGCACGGCCATGAGGGGCCGGGGGCAGCGGGGCGGGTAATTGAGTCCTTCGGCAATTTTGTGGTGGGTGGTAATTACACCGTGGGTCTTATCATCTTTCTGATTATGGTGTTGATCAACTTCATCGTCGTGACTAAGGGTTCCGGCCGTATCGCCGAGGTGGCGGCCCGTTTTACCCTTGATGCCATGCCCGGTAAGCAGATGGCCATTGACGCCGACTTAAACGCCGGGCTTATTGACGAGGCCGGGGCCAAGAAACGGCGCTCTGATATTTCTCAGGAAGCGGAATTCTACGGGGCCATGGACGGTGCGGCCAAATTCGTGCGCGGTGAGGCCATTGCCAGCCTTATTATCATGGCCATTAACATCTGCGGCGGTCTCTTTATCGGGGTTATTGTCAATAAAATGGGCATATTTGAGGCCCTGCAGACCTATACCCTGCTCACCATTGGTGATGGTCTGGTGGCTCAGATTCCGTCGCTTATTATCTCCACTGCCGCTGGTATTATCGTCAGCCGGGCGGCTTCCGATATGACCATGGGCGCTGAACTCGCCAAACAATTCGGTATGCAGCCCCAGGCCCTGGCCGTCTCGGCGGGCATTATTATTATATTCGCCTTGGTGCCAGGCCTGCCGCATATCCCCTTTTTCGTCATGGGTGTCATTGTGGGGGCTACCAGTTATTTCAGCTTCCAGCAGCAGGCCCTGGTCAGTGCCGAGGAGTCAGAGGCGGAAAAGGCCGCTGCTGAGCCGCCGCCAGGCTCGCCGGAGACCGTTGAGGCCCTGCTGCCTTTAGATACCCTGCAATTAGAGGTGGGTTACGGCCTTATCCCCTTGGTTGATGAGAACCAGGAGGGTGATCTCTTGGAGAGAATCAGGGGGATCAGGCGGCAATTCGCTATGGATATGGGGCTGGTGGTGCCGCCTTTGCATGTCCGTGATAATTTACAGATTAAGCCCGATGAATATGTCCTTCTTCTGAAAGGGGTGGAGATTGCCAGGGGTGAGGTGATGGTGGGCCATCAACTGGCCATGGATTCCGGTACTGCCAAGCGGCATATTGAAGGTATCCCCACCACTGAGCCGGCTTTTAATCTCCCGGCCATCTGGATTCAGCAGGATAAAAAGGATGAGGCGCAGCTGGCCGGCTATACCGTGGTTGATCCTTCCACGGTTATCGCCACCCATATTACTGAGATTCTGCGCTCTCATGCCGATGAACTTCTCGGTCGTCAGGATACCCAGAAATTACTTGACAATCTGGCCAAAACCCATCCTAAGGTAATAGAGGAACTGGTGCCGGATAATCTGTCCTTGGGCGGCTTGCAGAAGGTATTGCAGGCTCTGCTCCGTGAGAGGGTGTCTATTCGGGATCTGCTTACCATCAGTGAGACTTTGGCCGACTACGCACCCCTGACCAAGGATACGGATATTTTAACCGAATATGTCCGCCAGAAACTGTCCCGCGCCATTGTCGGTCAATTAGAGGAAAATGGTAAACTGTCGGTTCTTACCATGTCGCCGCCGGTGGAGGATATCATCCGTGAATCAATTCAGAAGACGGAGCAGGGCAGTTATCTTAATCTGGATTCTAATCTCAGCCGTCATGTCATAGAGGCGGCCCAGAAGATGGTTGAGAAGGTTACCAATGACGGTTATCAGCCGATTATTCTCTGCTCGCCCATAGTCCGGCGTCATCTGCGGCGGCTTCTGGAGCGTTTTATGCCTCAGGTAACCGTGTTATCAAATAACGAGCTGCCCAATCAACTGCAGATCCAGTCGTTGGGGGTTATAGAGGTGAATGCTAAATAGTTAAAGTTTCACCGTTTCTCACAACGATGTCTATTTGCATTAGTTAAATCACTCCCTGTAGGAGCTAACATTTAATGTGATTTTGTTTATTGCATGGCAAATGAGGAGTTAATTAAACAATTGTAAGGTTTATTTACTGCTGAATAGTTACCATACTTTTTAATATTATAGAATCTATGCGCATTAAACGTTTCGAAGCCAAAAATCATCAAAGCGCCATGGCCCTGGTTAAACAGGAACTGGGTGACGATGCCATAATTCTGGGCACTAAAACCATTGGCGGCAAAGGGGCTGGCCAACGGGTTGAGGTGGTGGCGGCCATGGATTATGATCTGGATAACCTTCTTGATCATGCCGGTCAATCGTCTGAGGAGCCCATTAGCAAACCGGCCTATGGCTATAGCACCATTCGCCGCCCTGAGCAGCCCGTGGTTAAATCCGTTGCCCAGAGAGCCAGAGAGCAGGAGGGGCTTGCGGCCATTCAGTCCGAGGCCCACGATCTGCGTCTGCGTTTTGCCAATATTTTCAATAAACCGGCGGCCCGTTTTACCCCCCCGCCGGCGGTTAAGGCTCCCGGCCCGGCCCGGCAGGGGAAACGGCCGCTCCCCACGGTTGGGGAGGTGAGACAGTGGCGGGATCAGGTAATTGATAAAATTAAACTGCCGGCTGGCGGCAATAATTCCAGCCAGGAAATCATTGCCCTGGTGGGTACCACCGGGGTTGGAAAGACCACAACCGCCGCTAAGCTGGCGGCCTGGCACGCCCTGCGCCGGGGGCGTTCCACGGCTTTGATTTCCATGGATTGTTACCGGATCGGAGCCACGGATCAATTGCGGGCCTATGCCCGTATAATGCGGCTGCCCTGTGAGATTGTCCTGCGAAAAAATGATATGGCCCGTGCCCTGGCCCGTCATCAGGACAAGGAGGTAATTATTATTGATACAGCGGGCAAGAGTCCCTATGATGATAACCATCTTGCCGAGCTTGGTGAGTGGTTTGGGCAGGGTGAAGGTATTATTCCGCATCTGGTGCTAAGCGCCACCACCAAAAAGGAAGACCTGGGCGCGGTTATTAAGGTTTACGGCGGCTTGAATATTGGCAGTCTGGTGCTCACCAAACTTGATGAAACCAGGGCCTACGCCGTTCTCTGCCAGCAGATAGCGTCATCCTCTCTGCCTGTATCATTTTTAAGTACCGGCCAGCGGGTTCCAGAAGATTTTGTTGAGGCGACCAGGGAATCTCTGAATATGCTCTTTAAGCAGGGATAGGCGGGTTGGAGCACTGCTGAACAGTTATTTTTAACCTTTTATTGAGATTAATGGAACTATGGCAAAAAAAGCGGACAGACAGCAATCATCTCCCAGGGTTATCTGTGTTACCAGCGGCAAGGGCGGGGTAGGTAAAACCAATATTACCGCCAATCTGGCCTATG
>CAZSOB010000178.1:0-3606 GCA_964608155.1 uncultured Desulfobulbia bacterium | reverse complement strand
TCTTTGGCATACAATATTTTTTTAAAATTAGCCACGGTTTTTTCTCCTTGACCCACGGGAATCAGGGTACCGATAATATTTCTTACCATATGCCTCAAAAACCCATCACCCCTTATTTCCGCCGTAAAACCACCTGGAATAGCGAATATACGCTTGTGTTGGATAGTCCTTACTGCCCCCCGGCCTTTAGTCAGAGTTAGATCTCTGGAACCGGCAGCCTCAAAACTGGCAAAATCATGTTCACCAAGCAGAGCTGACAGTGCCAGATCCATGGCCTCTAAGTCACAAGCCTCAGGAAAATGAGCGTAATAAAGACGTTGAGTCGGCAGAATCAGGGGGGTGGTTATAACCTGATAAAAATAGGTCTTCCCCCGGGCATCAAAGCGGGAATGAAACCCCTCTGCCGCCTCGTCAAGGGCCAACACCCTTATATCCGGCGGCAATAAACTGTTCAGACCCTTCCGGAACCCCAAACAGGGAATCCCGGATCGGGTCTTAAAATTGGCGCACATCCCCAGGGCGTGAACTCCGGCATCGGTACGACCGGCCCCATAGAGAGTGACCGACTCTCTCGTCATCAGGGCTATTTTATCCTCCAGCGCCCCCTGAATAGTTGGCTGCTCCTTCTGGCGCTGCCATCCGGCATAAGCCGTACCATCATAGGCGACAAGCAGCCTGATATTACGTTGAGACGCGGATATCATTTATTCCTGCCCTTCATCAGACGGCCCACAGTGGAGACAAGTTCCTGCATATTATAGGGTTTAACCACCGCCGCCTTAAAACCGTAATCCCGATAATTGGCCATCACATGATCATTGGAATAACCGCTGGAGACGATAATGACGGCCTCCGGATCAAACTTAAGTAGTTCTGCCGCTGCCAATTCACCACCCATACCGCCGGGAATGGTAAGATCCATGAGTACCACATCAATCGGTTTATCAGAGGCCGCGGCCTGCTGATAGATATCTAAGGCGGTGGCTCCATCCACAGCGTTGCTGATTTCAAATCCTGCCACTGACAGCATATTCGCCGCAATATCACGAACCAGTTCATCATCGTCCATAATCAAAATTCTACCCCGCCCGGTGCCGCTTATATCAAGTACCGAAACCGCGTTTTGCTCAACTGCGGCCGTGGATTTTATCGCGGCCGGCAGATAGATGGTAAAGGTAGTTCCCGCTCCTAACTTAGAGTCCACCAGAATATGTCCGCCATGTTTACGAATCACCGAGTGAGTTACCGCCATGCCAAGACCATTACCCTTCTCCTTGGTGGTAAAATAGGGGTCAAATATCCTGCCGCTGACCTCAGACGGCATTCCGCTGCCATTATCCCTGATCTTGATCCTTAGATAATGCTCACTATTGGCGTATTCGGTAAAGGGAATCTCCCGGCGGTTCTCAAGACTGAAGTTATCACAGCTAAGCCAGATATTTCCGCCGTCGGGCATGGCCTGCACGGCGTTTATAACAAGATTTTGCACCACCTGGCCAATCTGCCCCTTATCCACCTCCACAGCCCAGAGATCAGGGGCAAAATCGAATTCACTCTTAACATTACTGCCCCGCAGAACAAATTCGGCCGATTCCCTGATAATATCACTGATAGTACTAAGGGTCTTAAATGGATCACCGCCCCGGGAGAAGGTTAATAATTGTTGAACCAGATTCTTGGCCCGTTCTGAGGCTTTTCCCACCTGACTCAACAGATGATGGCGCTTGTCCGCGCTGTCAGTCAACATCAGGGCCAGACTGACATTGCCCATAATCGCCGCCAGAATGTTATTAAAATCATGGGCGATACCGCCGGCCAGAACCCCAATAGCCTCCAGCTTGTCCATCCTCCGGGCCTCCACCGCTATTTTCTTCTGCATAGTGACATCCCGAAATACCAGCACCACCCCAATAACCTCACTCCGGTTGTCATGAATGGGGGCTCCGCTATCGGCAATATTTAATTCCCGGCCGTCTTTGCTAAGGAGAATCGTACCATTGGCCAGCTCAACAATCTTACCCGAACGCAGCACCTGGGCCGCGGGACTCTCCAGCGGCTGCCGATCCTGCTCATTAATTATCCGAAAGACCTCCTCAAGCGGTTTGCCCGCCGCCTCGTCCATAGACCAGCCCGTCAACTGCTCGGCGATCTTGTTTAGAATCATAATACGGCCCTCATGGTCGGTGGTAATGACCCCGTCACCAATACTGCGTAGGGTGACAGTCAGCCGTTCACGCTCGGCATTGAGGACGGCTTGTACCCGGCGGCGTTTAGTAATATCCTGAAATGTCTCAACAATCCCGGACAGCTTACCATGGATATTATAATAAGGACGGCCGGTGACAATAAATGTTGTTTCACCGCCTTCAGCACGGGGCAACACGACCTCATATTCAACGCTTGACGCTCCATTCCTAATCTTAATCAGGGGGCAGCTATCAACACCACAAGCTGCTGCCGGTCTGATTTCATGGCATTTACGGCCCTGAATATTACGGGGCCAATAGTGATAATAGGCCTCGTTTCCTTCTAATATATCACCTTCAAGATTTACAATACAGATGGGATTAGCGCTGTTAAAGATATTTTCCAGAGCGGTCTTGGCCTCTCTCAAGGAGATTTCCGTCTCTTCACGCTCAGCAATATCGTCTTTTAGAGACAGGCGCATGGCATTAATATTGACCGCCAGGGTACCAACCTCGTCACCCCGGATACGTAAAGGCGGCACATTAAGATTACCAGACCCAATTTCCCCGGCATAGGCAGATAACGCCTCAAGGGGGCGGGTAATAAACCGGCTTAAAAAATAGGCCAGGGCTATTCCAACCAGGGAAACTACGAGAATAATCAGGATCAAACGCAACTTAATATCTTTTATGTCCGTCTTAATGGTAGCGCTGGAAATTCCTACATGGACAGACCCAATCCCACTGTTGATAACGGGGACGGTTATATCCTGAATTTCGTCATCATCAAAACGGTAAAGCCTGGAGAGGAATTCGGCGGATGGGTTTAATGAATGAAGATTTTTTAAAAGATCAGCGGGGAAAGCGCCCTTAAATGTATGGGCTATTACCGTACCACGGGCATTAACAATAAAAACATAGCGCAGATCACTTTCTCTGATCTTGAGACGATGAAGAAAAAGGTTCAAGATTGTACGGTTGTCAGTAAGCACATCACTGGCACTGTCAGCGGCCACGGTACGGGCCAGGAGATAACCACGCTCGACAAGTTGTCCATGGAGGGCCTTGGTGATCAGAGGAGCGATGAGGGCAAAGAAAAGAACCCCGACTCCCGCCGCGAGAATCAGAATGAGAGAGATGATTTTGTAACGCAGAGGGGAGATTTCAACCAACCGCCTTATATTATTCAGCACCATTCAGCACCATTATTCTTTATCCACTCAGACATTTCTCTCGACCTATCATAGATGATCCATCACTAACTGCCGCAAAATTATTCCACCCTCGGCATTGGTATTCATCATGCAGGTGCTGAAACATATCAGGCAGGGCAAATTTACCTTCCGCTTAAAATCGCAAAAAAAAAAAAAAACAGACTATTTTAAACTGCCGCGTATTTGCTTTTGATAGAAATAACCTT
>CAZSOB010000177.1:0-3626 GCA_964608155.1 uncultured Desulfobulbia bacterium | reverse complement strand
GCAACCGGCCCTTGAATATGAAGGAAAAGCAGGCCGCTGCCGCCTTTGGCCAGAGCGCCCTGATGCGGGTCTATGAGGATATCTTTGAGGCCCGGCAGCAAAAGGTGGCTCAGGTTCTGCTCACCCATAACGATCTGGCCAATCGTGATCGTTACCTGAATATCCGCAACACCATCTTTACCATGTTTGACTGGCAGCTTCTGCCTATAATTAACGAAAACGATACGGTCTCCGTTAAGGAGCTGCGCTTTGGTGATAATGATACCCTGGCGGCAATGACTACCAACCTCATCGGGGCGGATATTATGATCTGCCTCACCGATGTGGACGGCCTCTACAGCGGTAATCCCGCTCTTGATCCCGAGGCTCGGCTGGTACATACGGTGGCTCATGTTGACCAGGAGGTGGAGGCCATGGCCGGGCACGTTCACAGCGCCCTGGGTACCGGTGGTATGCGCAGCAAGATTATGGCGGCCCGTATGGTGGCGGCAAGGGGCGGCAGCTCGTTAATATGCTGCGGCCGGGAGGCCGGTATTCTGCGGCGTTTATTCGCCGGAGAACCTGTGGGTACCTTCTTTTTGCCGCAGGATGAAATAATGCACAGCCGTCAGCACTGGATTGCCTATACCCTCCGCCCCAAGGGCTTTTTGGTTTTGGATGAGGGGGCCTGCCAGGCGATTATGGCTGGGGGCAAGAGTCTGCTGCCCTCCGGAATTATCGAAATTAGAGGGGATTTCGGGATTGGTGATCCGGTGCATTGCTTAGACGGCAACGGCGAGCCTCTCGCCGCTGGTCTGGTAAATTATGCTGCCCGTCATATTAAGAAAATTCAGGGCCGGCAGAGTAAGGAAATCAAAGAGATATTAGGTTTTGTTGATAGTGAGGAGATTATTCATCGTGATAATCTGGTGTTGTTATAGCGGCAATCAGTCAAAAAAAGGTAAGAGGTCACAGGGCACCGAATCTGCTTCGTTATCGTCCTGCTCACGTACGGATGTACGCTTCGCAGATGCCTCGCGTCTCCGGCACCTGTAACCTCTTACTCTCAAAAGGGGGCTTGCCGGGTTATGTCTGGTGCTCTGTGACTGGTTACAAAAAAGAATGGGGGAGATTATGTCAGTAGAGGAAACCATAAGCCAAATGGCCCAAGAGGCCAAGCGGGCCGCCAGGGCGGCGGCCTCCATGTCAACCGAGGTCAAGAACCGGGTTTTGAACCGGGTGGCCGATGAATTGCGGCAGCAGATAAAGGTCATTCAGCGGGAAAATGACAAGGATTTAACTGCCGGCCGGGAAAAGGGGCTTTCAGCCGCTATGCTTGACCGCCTGACCTTATCAGACCGGGTGATTGATTCCATGATCGACGGCTTGCATGAGGTGGCGGCTCTAATTGATCCGGTGGGTGAGATCAGTGAGATGAATAAACGACCCAGCGGTATTACGGTGGGCCGCATGCGGGTGCCTCTGGGGGTTATTGCCATGATCTATGAGTCACGGCCCAATGTTACCATTGATGCCGCCGCCCTCTGCCTGAAGGCCGGAAATGCCGTTATCCTGCGCGGCGGTTCCGAGGCCATTCATTCTAATCTGGCTCTGGCCAGAATTTTGCAGGATGCCCTGGCCGCCGAGAGGGCTCCAGCCGCCATTATTCAGGTGATTCCCACCACTGACCGACAGGCGGTTAATGCCCTTTTAACCCAGGAGGCCTGTGTAGATTTGATTATTCCTCGCGGTGGTGAGGGGCTTATCCGCTTTGTGGCCGAGAATTCCAGAATTCCGGTCTTGAAACATTATAAGGGTGTTTGTCACGCCTTTGTGGATTATAATGCCGATTTTGAGATGGCCGCGGCTATTATCCTTAACAGTAAGGCCCAGCGGCCGGGAGTATGTAACGCTCTGGAGACCATGCTGGTACACAGGGGGGCGGCCCAGGAATTTCTGCCGTTTATAGGCAGATGTCTCACGGAGGCCGGTGTTACCCTGCGGGGCTGTCCAGAGACGGTGGCCATCTGCTCTGAAGCTCAGGCGGCCGATGACACGGACTGGGATCGGGAGTATTTGGAGTTGATTCTGGCCGTGAAGGTGGTGGCCGATATTGACGAGGCCATGGATCATATTGCCGCCCACGGCTCTCAGCACACTGAGACCATTGTTACCGAGAGCTACACTAACGCCCAGCGCTTTATCCGGGAGGTGGATTCTTCTTCGGTGATGATTAACGCCTCCACCAGATTTGCCGATGGCGGTCAATACGGCCTGGGGGCGGAAATCGGGATCAGTACGACCAAGCTGCATGCCTATGGCCCCATGGGATTGAAAGAATTGACCACTAAGAAGTTTATTGTCTACGGCAGCGGTCAGGTTCGGGAGTGACTGCTAATCTGAAATCAGGCCGCCTGGGTTAAGGTAATGGACAGAACCTGGGGCAGAGGGGCAAAGATTGGCATTTTGGGTGGTACCTTTGACCCGGTGCATAATGGCCATCTAACCGCCGCCCTGACGGTGCGGAAACGCTTCGAGCTGGATGAGGTTCTTCTGCTGCCCGCCGCCCGCCCGCCTCATAAGGGCGGCAGCCCCATCACCCCCTTTGGAAGACGGATAACCATGCTGGAACTCGCTGCTGCCGGGCTGCCCGGCCTATCTGTCTGTGCCTTGGAGGGAGAGCGCCCCGGCCCCTCATTTACCATTGATACCCTCCGCGCTCTGCGGCAGGGCAACGGGCCGCGGCTGTATTTTATTATCGGTCTTGATGCCTTTGCCGATATTCATACCTGGAAGGAGTATGATTTACTCCCAGATGAGGCCCATCTCGTGGTTTTGAATCGCCCCGGCTGCCTAATACCGGCGGTTGAATATATTTCTGAATTTTTTCCTGCCTTCAGCACGGTGGATGATGGTAAAAGCTGGCAGGCGGCGGGAGTGGCAGGGGAAATATATGTGCCCGTCATGGAGGCCCGTGCTGTTTCATCCTCCACGCTTAGGACAGCGGTGGCGGCTGGGCGGGATATCAGCGCTCTTACCCCGCCAGCGGTGGCTGAGTACATAGTAAAAAATCAACTGTATCAAGCCCCTGAGGGGTGAAATAGTAATCTGGAAGGTGAAATTTACTATGCCTCAAGCCCTGAACATCCAAAAGCATTCCCGTTATATTCGTTTTGTTACCGTTGTCGGTCTGATAGTTAATATCCTGCTGACGACGGTGAAATTCTGGGCCGGGATAGTAGGGCACAGTCAGGCCCTGGTGGCGGATGCCATTCACAGTTTGTCAGACACTATCTCCGATCTGGCGATTATTGTCGGTTCTTATTTCTGGTCTAAACCGGCTGATGAAGACCATCCTTATGGCCATCGTCGTATTGAAACTATTATCACCCTCTTTGTAGGTTTGATGCTGGTGCTGGCAGCGGTGGGCATTATCCGTCAGGCCTTTTTGACTATACATAGCGGTCATCACGTCCGGCCCGCCCTGATCACCGCCGGAGTGGCGGCGTTCTCAGTAGTGGTGAAGGAATCACTCTACCGCTGGACAAGACAGGCCGGAGAGAAATGCCGGAGCAGCGCGGTTATAGCTAATGCATGGCATCACCGCAGTGATGCCATGAGTTCTATTCCGGCCCTGCTCTCTATAG
>CAZSOB010000176.1:0-3633 GCA_964608155.1 uncultured Desulfobulbia bacterium | reverse complement strand
CATGCGGGGCTGAAATGCCAGGGCCAGTCCTTCAGGCGTCTGACCGGGGCCATGGGTCTGCAACCGGCAGCGGCCCTCATTGGCTGGTACCTGCCATCGGGCCTTGCAGGACAAGGCACAACTGTGGCAGCCCAGACATTTCCGCAAATCTATAACCATGGCGTATTGCGCCATTTATAATCCTCCCTGGCATTTATATCCGGATATATGACCAACTGAGCAGCCGAGAATGGGCATAGGGCATATGGCCGTGAAACTGGCGTAAATCATCATCAAAAATCAGAGGCAGAAAATAACGATCCCCTTCCCACATGGGTAAATCGGCCAAGGCGGCTACGGGATGCCAGACCAAACTTCCCTCCGCATTCTCAGCATAAGGGGCACCGCTGAATGAATCTATCCGGAATATAAATCCCAGCCAGTCCTCATTATTGGGGCCAAATCCCGTCCAGTTAATAGTACCGCGTAATTTTATATCAAGGCAGCTGATCCCGGCCTCCTCCATTATCTCCCGTTTCAGACCACTGACCACATCCTCATTGGCCTCCAGCTTGCCGCCGAGACCGTTAAATTTACCAAAATGAGCATCGTCAGCACGTTTATTACGATGAATGAGCAAGGTCTCCCGCCCATCGGGAGACATAACAAATCCCAGAGTGCCGATTATCGGGGCATACATGATTCTAAACCTTAATTTCCCAGCGCCGCCAAAGCCCTGTCTTTTTAATTTAGCATTGCATCCACTAAAAGTAGTTGGTAATCTAATTGAATAGAAATATAAAGTAATTTTTCCACAACCTTAGTCAAGAGCCCTGAAGAAAACCCAATGAGTATTTTGATAATAGATGATTCCGCCCCCATTGTCCGTTTATTAGAGGCAGCCTTGCAACGTAATGGCTATGAGAATATTTATTGTGCTGCCTCCGGTGCCGAGGCTCTCGAATTTTTGGGGCTCCCACAACAAAATTTTAAGCAGGTGGATTGTATCCTCTTAGATATCATCATGCCCTCCATGGACGGCATTACCGTCTGCCGCAAAATTAAGGAGCATAGTTTCTTTGCCGATACCCCGATCATCATGGTGACCATCAAGGATGAGCCCGAGACTCTGCACGAGGCCTTTGAGGCCGGGGCGGTGGAATACATCACCAAGCCAGTACGTGAGCTTGAGCTCATTACCAGGGTCACCTCGGCAGTAAAACTCAGTAAAGAGATTACCCGCCGCAAGATACGGGAGGCCGAGCTCCTTAAAACAAAAGAGGAATTGGAGGCCGCCAATGAACGGCTAATGGATCTGGCCATTACCGACAAAACAACCTCGGTGAGCAACCGTCGTCACTTTGACAAAATCCTTCATAATGAATGGCGGCGAGCCTTCAGGGATGCCAAGCCCCTGGCTCTATTTATGATTGAATTTGACTCATATGACGAATATACCGCCGAATACGGCAAGGCCAGGGCGGATAATTGCCTTAAGTTAATCGCCCAGGTATTTGAATCATCGCTGCACCGGGTTGGGGATCACATCTGCCGTTACGCGGATAACCAATTCGCCATTTGCCTCTCCGACACCGACCTGCGGGGGGCAATGATAGTGGCCGGGAATATGAAAGATAATATTGATTATCTCAAGATTGATCACCCAGCCTCTCAGACCGGCCCCTATATATCGGCAAGCATAGGGGTCGCCGCCATGCAGCCCCGGCAAAATGTCGGGCTCGAAGATTTACGCCGCCAAGCGGAAGGCTGCCTGCTTCAGGCCGTCAAAGAGGGCCGCAACCGCATTATTCACGCCTGATGACTAAGGCCTGTAAAAAATAATATGAAGATTATTCTTCTTATTATAATCCTGCTTGCTGGGGTTCCCGGCCCCACTGTGCCGCCGGTTGAAGCCGCCATAAATCCCTTTCCTCTCTATAACGACATTAAGCCCAATGTCAAGTTCTGGAAAATAGTTTATTCCCGCTATTCTTCCCGGCACGGGCTGATCCACGACAGTAATAATCTGTCTATTATTTATAAGGTAATAGATTTATATGATCCCGCCCGCCATTTAAATTCCGTCAGGCGCAACCGCCGCCTAATCAAGGAGACCAAAAACAAATATCGCCGTCTTCTCCTGTCCCTGGCCCGGGGCCGGGAAACCAAAACCAAAATCGGCCGCCGCATTCTCAGCCTCTTCGGCGGCAGCCCCAGCCCCGCAGAGTTGCGAAAGGCCGCCAATAATATACGTTTCCAGTTATGCCTTAAAGACCGTTTCAGGCAGGGTATTATTGATTCCGGCCAATACCTGAAAACCATTAAACAAATCTTTCGCCGCCAGCACCTGCCCACCGATCTCGCCTATTTGCCCCACGTGGAATCATCCTACAATTATAAGGCCTACAGCAAATTCGGGGCCGCGGGAATATGGCAGTTCATCCGGGCCACCGGCCGCCGCTATCTTACCATCAGCTACACCATTGACGAACGCCGGGATCCACTCAAATCATCCAGGGCGGCGGCCCTGTTCTTAAAGACAAATTATCAGAAACTTAACAGCTGGCCCCTGGCCATTACAGCTTACAACCACGGGGCGGGAAGTATGCAGCGAGCCCAACGGGAATACGGTGGTTATATGGCAATTGTCAACTCCTACCAGAACAAAAGATTTGGCTTTGCCTCCCGTAATTTCTATCCAGAATTTCTGGCGGCCAGGGAAGTGGCCAAGCATTACAAAAAATACTTCCCAGGTCTCACCATGCGGCCCCTCGTAAAGACGAAAGATATCAGGCTGCCGGCTTATATTGATCCCATCAAACTTGCTGATCTTCTATCTCTCCGGCTCCAAAGTCTAAAGTCACTAAATCCGGCTTTACGGCCTCCAGTATGGAAGGGACAAAAATATATTCCAGCCGGATATCAGCTCCATCTACCGGCAGGCACACGCCTGACAGCAGAGCAGATCCCGGCCTCATTATGTAAAAAAACTCAAAAACGGAGCCGGTTCTACCGGGTAGAGCGCGGGGATACCGCCGGAGAAATCGCCCGCCGCCAACGGATAAGACTCCAAGACCTGCTTGCTTACAATCAACTGGGCCGCCGGGCCACCATCTATGTGGGCCAAAACTTAAGGATACCAGCTCCGGAAGAATACAAACCCAAGACAAAACAAAGGCTTGCTGCCATTAAAATTATTAAGCCAGCCGCAAAAAACATAATTACCGCCAGCCTCAGCGAGATAAGCAGCAAAGACATAGTGCCGCCCCCCGCCCCCGTGACCACGCCAACGTCTGCGCCCGCACCAACGCCAGAATCTGTAACCCAGAATGAACAAATAGCCGCCCAGACACATAAACCACCAGCAGCCCCGGAACAGACCGTCCCAGCCAAACAGCCGTTAATAGCTATGCTGTCCTCTCATATCAGCGATTGGGGAGGCAATAATATTCTTTTACGCAGCCCCATCACGTCGACTATAGCCGAAAAGCCAGCCCTCGAAGTACCGCCCCAGGCCTTAGTCAGCATTAACCCAGAAGTTTTAACCGGTAATTTTGCAGTCGAAAAGGTTCTAACCCAGAACAACCACAAAATCGGTATAATCCAGGTCGAAGAATCCGAGACCCTGGGACATTATGCCGACTGGCTCCAGGT
>CAZSOB010000175.1:0-3642 GCA_964608155.1 uncultured Desulfobulbia bacterium | reverse complement strand
CTGGAGAAGTTACTGCCAATCTCGTTAATCCGCCGGCATTCCTCTTTAATCTCGGCCATAATGCCGTTATCCGCGAAGCTGAAGGGGCGGCCGGAACCCGCGACAATAAAATGATCCAGCAGGACGATATTGACAAAGGAAAGGGCCAGAAACAGATTTCTGGTCAGATACCGATCCTCGGCCGAGGGCGCGGAGTTGCCAGAGGGATGATTATGGGCGATAATCAGGGCGGCCGCGTGTTGGGCCAGGGCCTTCTTGATTATCTCCCTGGGGTATATAGTATTGCTGGTCAGGGTGCCCTCGGCGACAATCTCGCTGTCAATAATCCCATGACTGGCATCGAGATAGATAACGGTAAGCCGTTCAATCCGCAGATCACGCATGGAATGAATCAGATAATCGGCGACCTCCAAGGAAGATTTTACATACCTCCGGCCCCGCAGACGCTGGCTTAAATAACGACGGGCGAGACCGTGGACAAATCGAATAGCCAAGGAGTTTTTAGGCCCTACCCCCGGCACCTTCTGTAACTCAGCCGCCGGGGCCTCCAGAACCTGAGCCAGAGTACCGAAATGGGCCAGCAGCGCCCTGGCCGCGTCCTTGCAGTCGCCGCGCGGGGTGCCAAAGATCAGGAGCATCTCCAGGGTTTCATCATCACTAAAGGCCTCAACCCCCTGCAGCCGCAATTTTTCCCGCAGCCGCTGCCGATGCCCGGCCCCTTTTTTCTGCCATTCTTCCTTGTCCACGGCGCGAGTCCCCCGAGCTAATCCCCGTTCAAGGCCTGCTGAAATAGTTTATTGGCAAGCTGCGGATTGGCGCGGCCCTTGGTCTTCTTCATTAACTGACCCACGAAAAAGCCCATCACCTTACCCTTCCCGGCCCTGAACTGCTCCACCTGCTTAGGGCTAACGGCGATAATCTCGGCCACCGCGGCCGTTAAATCACCCTCATCACTCATCTGAACCAGGTTCTTCTCTTTAACAATAACCTCGGCCTCCCGGCCGGACTCCATCATCTCGGCCATAACCGTCTTGGCAATCTTACCGCTGATTTTACCCGCCTCAATCATGCCCAGCAGACTGGCCAGATTAACGGGCGTAACCGGGCAGGAGGCGATTGCCGCCGCCTCTTCACCCTTAAACTCCCGCATCATCTCCGTCATTATCCAGTTGCTCAGCTTCTTGGCCTGAGGGTAATCCAGCAGGGCGGCCTCAAAATAATCGGCCAGTTCCCGGGCCGAGGTCATAATTTCGGCATCATACTCCGGCAGACCTAACTCATTGATAAACCGCGCCTTACGTTCATCAGGCAGTTCCGGCAGCGATTTACGCGCCCGCTCCAGCCACTCATCATCAATGACTACCGGCACGAGATCAGGATCCGGGAAATAACGGTAATCATGGGCCTCCTCCTTGCCGCGCATGGGACTCGTCACATTACGATCCGGATCCCAGAGCAGGGTCTGCTGCACCACTCTGCCGCCTTCAAGGAGGACATCACGCTGACGGCGTTCCTCATACTCCAGAGCCCGCTGGACATTACGAAAGGAATTCATATTCTTAAGCTCGGTACGGATACCCAGCTCCTCCCGGCCCTTGGGCCGCAGAGAAATATTGGCATCACAACGGAAACTGCCCTCCTGCATATTACCGTCACAGATATCAAGATAACGCAGAATGGCATGTAATTTTTTCAGGTAGGCGGCGGCCTGGGCCGGAGTCCGAATATCCGGCTCGCTGACAATCTCAATCAAAGGCACGGCGGCCCGGTTGAGATCGACATAGGATTCCGGCTCCAGTTCGCTGTGCACCAGTTTACCGGCATCCTCCTCCATATGAATCCTGGTCAGACCGATACGCCGGGTCTCGCCGTCCACCTCAATATCTACCCAGCCATGTTCGGCAATGGGCAGATCAAACTGCGAAACCTGATAACCCTTGGGAAGATCGGGATAAAAATAATTCTTACGGGCGAATTCATTAAATTTATTGATCTCACAATTAGTGGCAAAGGCCATCTTCATGGCATATTCCACAACCTGACGGTTCAACACCGGCAGCACCCCCGGCATCCCGAGACACACCGGGCAGACATTGGAATTAGGCGCCGCCCCAAAAGTGGTGGGACAGCCGCAGAAAATCTTGGTCTTGGTCTTGAGCTGAGCGTGAATCTCCAGCCCGATTACGGTTTCAAATTCCATCCTCTACCTCATTAAAATCACATATGGTAACCAGAGCGACAAAGCAGGAAACAACAGTTTCCCCCCAAACAAGGGGACAGAATTTTTTTCGCCGCAGTCAGCGAAAATTATTCTGTCCCCGCATACATGCCATTAAACTTTAAACGTAACTGCTTACAGAACCTGTGGTTATTGGTATTATGGCGATCATGGGGTGAGTAGTTACCCTTTAAACAACAAACCACGGAAAAGGTTACAATCAGTATTTCAATTAGTTAGCCGCTCCCCCCTGTCCTCCGGTTTCCCGGCGATCCAGCGGCGCAGCCGCTCTGATTCACCATCCCAGGCGGCGGATAAACGAATACCGAGATAAAGCCTGAAAAGTTCATCAAAGATATTCAAGGCCTCCTCATAAAGGCCTATTTTATCCAAAATCCGCCCCTCTACCGCGGCTAAACCATCCTGTTCAGCGGCCGTATCCACGGTCTTGGGGGTCTTTACGCTCCTGAACTCAAAGCGGCTGGCCTTAGCGGTCAAGTTCCACTCATAATCACCGCGGCCAAACATTATCCGGGCCTGCTCCAGCTTTTTACCCATCCGCAGCCCGGTCCTGGCCTCCTTCAATTCAGCCTGCAGCCCCTGGCAGATCACCTTTTCAAAGGACTCGCCGTCACCATACTCCAGAAGCATATGCTTCTCAAAAACAACCAGGACATCGCCCATACCGGGCAAATCCACCGCCCCACCCCGTTCTTCGCTCTTATACCAGAGCCAGGTCAAAAATTCCTGACCCAAAAAATATTTTTCAGCTATTATATCAACGAGATCCATCGCCGCCCCTTATATAAAGATTACCGGGTTCAAACCGGCGAGTTTGTCTTCCTGATCCGCCGGCAGAAGATGACCAGCGGCAAGATAGGGTACCTCGAGAATCAGATGAACCTCAAAGGTCTCCTTAAACAAATCCTCCAGGGCGGACTGAGCCTTGGAGTTGGTGGAAAAGAAAAGCACCGTATTATTCGAGATATTCCAGCACAGATCATAAACCGCCGGCACCGGCACCGCCTTTTTCATAAGCATAATCTGCATATTTTCTTTAATTTCCAGGCGCTGGCCCCGGCTTAATTTAGGAAGCTGCCGTTCCTTCTTCAGCCGTTCTTCTTCCTTGAGGCAGAATTTTTTCAGCACCGCGGCGGAGACCTTACGCTCATCAATACGCATGGCGAGAACAATGTAATCTCCCACCGTGTAAGGGGCACAGGCAAACTCGGAATCAAACATATTAAGCACCGACACCCAGCCGATGGAATATTCGTCATAGGTGTCATCAATATCGCAGAAGGCCCGGCGGGCAATACGCTCCGCCGCGAAATCCCAGAAATTCGCCGCGATCTCGCCCTCCACGGCGTAACGAACAAAGGAAGCAGAATTAGATAATAGTCCCATTTTAATCCTTACTGATT
>CAZSOB010000174.1:0-3751 GCA_964608155.1 uncultured Desulfobulbia bacterium | reverse complement strand
GGGCGATTTTCTAAAGGTAAGGTATGATATTAATCGGCTTGGCAAGGCCCTGGGACATATAGAACTTTGGGATAATATGCGTCCCATTGCGGTATTTAAGGCTCGGGCTGTTATTTCCCTCGCCCTGGTTTCGGTATTATTAATAATTATCTGTGTGCTTATTGCCGGTAAACTTTGTCAGGTTATCACCCGGCCGGCCCTGGAACTCACCGCCCTCACCGCCCGGATTGCTGATGATGGCGATTATGAGTTGCGGGCCTCGGTGGGGGTGGATGATGAGATAGGCCGTCTGGCCCGTTCTTTTAATACTATGTTGGATACTATTGCGGCTCGTAGCGCGCGTTTACGAACCAGTGAACGACGTTTTCGTCTTCTTGTCAAGCAGGGAGTAGATGCCTTTTTTCTCCATGATATGGAAGGGCGTTTTGTCGATGTTAATCAACAGGCCTGCCTTAGCCTCGGCTATGCCAGGAAGGAACTTTTAAACATGACAGTGGCAGATGTCAAGGTCGATTCGGCCGATGGTGAGGATGGTAATAAAACATGGGGCAAACCTTATCCCGGTCAACTGTTAGTGGTTGAGACCTGCCATAGGCGTCGAGACGGCGGTACCTTTCCTGTGGAGGTGCGGCTGGGGATCTTTGAGGATGGTGAGCGCCATTATATCATGGGGGTGGCCCGTGATATAAGCGAGAGGATGAACGCCCTTAAAGATAAACATACCTTAGAACTTCAGATACAGCAGGCTCAGAAAATGGAGGCCATTGGTACCCTGGCCGGGGGCATTGCCCACGACTTTAACAACATCTTAACGGCCATTATGGGCTATAGTGAATTGGCCCTTTTGGAGGTTGATAAAAATACTCCTTTGCATGGTCATTTGCAAGAGATCAAGCAGGCCGGAAAGCGGGCTGTTGGTCTGGTGCGCCAGATCCTGACTTTCAGCCGTAAGCAGTATCAGGAGGTCAGCCCTCTGCAGATTTCGTTAATTGTCAAGGAGGCCTTAAAGCTGCTGCGGGCCTCAATCCCCACTACCATTGATATCAGACAGGATATTCAGACCCAGGCCATGGTACTGGCCGATCCGACCCAGATTCATCAGGTGATGATGAATATCTGTACCAACGCCTATTACGCGATGGCTGACAGCGGCGGTACGCTTACTGTATCTTTAAAGGAGGTTGATTACGACCGGCCCGTTAATGATGCCGGGGAGGAGGTGCCGCCCGGCCGTTATGTGGTGCTGACCATAAGTGATACCGGCCCTGGTATGAACAGGGAAACCAGGGCGCATATTTTTGAGCCCTATTTTACGACCAAGGAAAAGGGCAAGGGTACCGGACTGGGCCTGGCTGTAGTGCATGGAATTATTGAGGCCTATCATGGCCGGATCGGGGTTTACAGCGAGCCAGGGCATGGCACTGCTTTCAATATATATTTACCGGCCCTGAGTGCGGCTCATAGAATACAGGAGCAGAAAAATACCGAAGAGGTTGAGTTACGAACTCAACAGGCGGAAAAGGTGGCCTTTGTGGACGATGAGGAGGCTATTCGTGACCTTGCGGTTCACTTCCTGACCCAGGCCGGCTACAGGGTTACAATCTTTGTAAACGGTCGTGAGGCCTGGGAGACGATGAGGGAGGATATAAGGGTCTGGGATCTTTTGATTACCGATTTGACCATGCCGGAGATGGCCGGCAATCAACTCGCCATTCTGGTTAAGGGAATTAGAGCCGATTTGCCGATTATTATTTGTTCCGGCAACAACGCAGTAATAAACGGACGTCATGGGGAAGGAATTATGTACGCCCATAAACCATTGAGCCGCCGAAAATTTCTGGCCCTGACGGCCCAGGCTCTAAAAAAATCGGGGCCTGGGCTTGAGAGCAAAAATATCAGCTCTTAAGGGTGGAACTTAAATCTTTAACCTTGTCAACCTTCTCTTTAATGGTGGCAGCCTCTTTGAGGCCGGGGACATTCTCCTCCAGCATATTCTTGCCGCCCTCTTCCACATCATTCAGGCCGGTTTTAAAAGCGCGGATACCTTTGCCCAATCCGGCACCCAGCTCAGGTAACTTTTTACCGCCAAATACCAGAAAGGCGATTCCCAGGATAACGATTAATTCCGGTGTGCCGAGTCCAAACATATATTGCTCCTTATCTTTTTGGTCTGAGAAGAGCTCAGGCCTTGTGTTCTGGTTCGTTGTCTTCTATCTTTTCAGGTTTATCATCCTTCTTGGTGGCATCTTTGAAGTTTTTGATTCCCTTGCCGATTCCGGAACCGATTTCAGGTAATTTGCCGGCCCCGAATATTATGACTATAATGACCAGAATTACTAATAATTCCGGCATGCCGAGTCCAAACATATTGAATTCTCCAGGTTACGTACCGCTTTTATTGTCGATTAGCCCCTTTACCCACTAATCAGTTTATGCAATAATAGCCATAATTGTCTGTTTAGGCAACGTTAAATTGATAGAAATAAAAAAAGGTAACTATTCAGCAGCACCTCATCTTTGCCCATTTTTGTCTTCTCGCATACCAAAGTTATGCTTCAAAGTCAAAAATGAACAGGAAAGCGCAGACTCTGAACCTGAGGCACTTCTGAACAGTTCCAGCTCACAGTCTATGGCAGTTTTTCGCTTGTACCTAGTTACTAAAAAAGTTAATTAAAGCCGCAAAATAAATCACATAGACATCATAGTACAAGATGTTAAGGGTTTATTATCGAAAAAATAAATGAAATAAAAAATTCAGGTAAAAATAAATGAACATAAATGACTGGCTCCCTATTTTCACTCAGCATGACATTATCATTAAAAGATTTATTATCCTGGCCTGTTACGCCTTATTGGCCAAGGCGGTTGATATCTTTATTAACCGGGTGTTAGGACGGCTGGTGAGATTGTCAAGGATGGAACTTGACGATGAGATTTTGGGGATTATCCACAGCCCGATTTATTGGACCGTGTTTTGCCTTGGCATTCTGCATGCCGTCTCCATTGCTCCTCTGCCGCCGCCTTGGGGGATAGTACTGCCTGGCGCTACCAAATCTGTCATTGTGATTATATGGTCGGTTACCGCCCTGAAAATTATTCGGCTGACTCTGCGCCAGAAAACGCTGGAGGCCTTGTTGCACCGCCAGATTCCGGCCACCGCCTTTAATATTATTTCAAAAATATTGAGGATTTTACTCGTCATTCTCGCGGTGGCCTGGCTTCTCGGAGTCTGGCAGGTGGATTTGACGCCGTTTTTTGCCTCGGCAGGAATTGCGGGTATAGCCGTGGCCATGGCTGCCAAGGATTCCCTCTCCAATTTCTTCGGGGGATTAAGCATCTTTATGGATAATATATTTAAAGAGGGTGATTATATCGTTCTTGACAGCGGTGAGCGTGGTGAGGTGATTGAGGTCGGTATGCGCTCTACCCGAATCAAGACTCGTGATGATATTCTGATTACTATTCCCAATTCTATTCTGGCCAATACCAAAGTAATTAATGAGAGCGCCCCTATCCCCCGATTCAGAATAAAAATCCCGGTGGGAGTGGCTTACGGCAGCAGTCCGGAGGTGGTGGGAGAGCTTTTGCTGTGTGTGGCCGCCAAAAGTTCATTGGTGAGCAAGGCATCTGGCGTTGAATCGCGGGTACGGTTCAGGGCAATGGGGCCGTCCTCCCTTGATTTTGAGTTGCTCTGCTGGGTGGATGATCCCCGCGACAAGGGAAGGGCGGCACATGAACTCTTAACTGCCAT
>CAZSOB010000173.1:0-3762 GCA_964608155.1 uncultured Desulfobulbia bacterium | reverse complement strand
CTTATGCGTACCTTAGGGGTTGACGAAACCCCGCCGGTCTGGGCTCTGCTTGCCGGTGCCGATAAGCTGACCGCTGTGGTCGCGGCGGGCAAATATGATCTTTATGCCCCTTATATAAAGGAGTTGGAAAGCCGGGGGGCAAAGATTATTGCTGATAACGAGGTAACAGACAAAGAACTAACCGCCGGTTCGTTAATTTTCCTGGGGCCATCTGGAGTCGCGGCTCGGGGGCTTTTTGCCAATCCGCCCTATCCCAAGACGGGGATGACGGTGGATGTGCGCCGGAATCCCTTGAATCCCACAGCCATGGCGGCGCTCATTAAGGCCGCTAATCCCGCTGAACTAAGGGCCGGGCTAATTAAGTTGCGCCATTACGGTAAATATTCCTACCTCCATTTTGAGGCCGGCCATATTAAGGAAAAACGGATTACCCGCGCCGAGATGGGGCGGCAGTATATTATCTCGGTGGAGCCCAGGGGAGTGGCGCTGCCGGCCACCGTCAGGTTTAATCGTATTGTTTCAAGAATTGTCAATAAACGGGTGATTTACGTTGGGGAGATGCACACCCGTTACGCCGATCATAAACTCCAGCTGCGGGTTATCAGGGATTTATGGAATCGCGGCATAGATCTGGCCCTGGGAATGGAGATGTTTCCCCATTCATCCCAGGGAGCCCTGGACGATTTTGTGGCCGGGAAAATTAATGAGGCCGAATTCCTCCATAAATCAAAATATTTTAAGGTCTGGAGCTTTGATTACCGCCTCTATCGTGAGATATTAAACTTCGCCAGGGCGCACCATATACCGATAATTGCCTTGAATATCAGTAAAGACAAGGTGAGCAAGGTCTATAAAGACGGCGGAATTTCGGGCCTGGTGCCCGAGGAAAAAATGGCCCTGCCCCTGAATCGTGATCTTGACGTACCCGGTTATCGAGAACGGCTTGCCGAGGTCTTCCAGATGCATAGAGGCGGGCATGGCAATATAAACGGCTTTATGCAGGCCCAGGCCATCTGGGACGAGGTTATGGCGCAAGGGGTGGCGGAATATTTAAAGGCCAATCCGGCGAAGCATATGGTGGTTCTTGCCGGGAGGGGCCATATCTTGAAGGATCAGGGCATCCCGCTGAGGGTCAAGCGGCGTCTCGGGCCGGGGCTGAAACAGGCGGTGATTATTAACTCTGAAGGCCGGGCGCTCAATCCCAAAGAGGAGGATTTTGTGGTTTTCAGCCCGGAAGCGCGGCTGCCGCCCAGGGTTCTGATGGGTATTGTCATGGAGCGGGATGAGAAGACTAAGGAAATTAAAATTGAGCAGGTTTCCCACTACAGTCCGGCTGCCCGGGCCGGGATTAAAGCCGGCGATATTCTTCTAAAACTTGATGGTAAGCCGGTGCGGACGACGGCGGATGTCAAAATTATTATGCTGGGCAAGAAACGGGGTGATAAATTAACGGTTCTTGTTCGCCGTCATCAGCTGTTTTTTGGTGCTGAAGAGCGGAGCTTTAAATTGCAGCTTTGATGGTAAAATCATGAATGCCAGCCAATATAAATTTTTGTCTGATTTACGGCAGACGGCAGCCTTCTATAATGCCCTGGGGGTTGAAACTATGCCTCTTGGGCCTGAAATCAGGGCCTTTATGGAGCGCGGCAGCAGGCATGCCGCAAGCCGTTTACAGCCGAGGTCGGCTCTCCTGAAAGAGATTCCGGGTCAAAAACCTCAAAAATCGCCCCTCAATGGGGCGGATTTGACCAGGATAGCCGGCAATCTAACTGATATTCAGGGGCAGCTTGGAGAGTGCAGCCGCTGCCCCCTGCATAAGGGACACAGCCGGTTGTTTTTTGGTCAGGGTAATCCCAAAGCCGATCTCTTTATTGTTACTCCATCGCCCACGGCCGCCGATGAGTCCTCAGACCCCTTGTTCAGCGCCGCGGCAGGGGAGTTGATATCCCGAATGCTGGAGGCCATTAAACTAAGCCTCGATGAGGTATATTTCAGTACCATTGTTAAATGCCCGGCCGCCGATAATCGGCCGCCGACGGCTGCCGAGATAAAGCAATGTCTGCCTTTTCTGCTGGCCCAGATTAAGGAGGTAAGGCCCAAGGTGGTCTGCGCCCTGGGCTCGCTGGCGGCTCAGGCTCTGCTTAGAACTCGCCAGCCCTTAGTGCGGCTGCGTGGCCGCTGGCGGCAGCTGCCTGGCCTCGTTACCCCGGCGGGAGATGCTCTGCCGCTGATGGCCACCTTTCATCCCGCCTATCTCATAGAGAACAAGGAGATGAAAAAAGCGGCTTGGCATGATCTTTTGATGATTCAGCAGCGCCTGGGCTGACCTCCGATAGTCACGCAACTCGGCAAAAATGAAACTGGCTCAAAAAATATATCTCTATCTCGGCTGCATATTTATTGTCGCCATGACCATCTTTGGGGTCTTTTCCTATCAGCGTGAGTCCGTTGAACTGGAGACTGACACCATTCGCGATGTGGTGGTGCTGGGCCGGGGATTCGCGGCGGCAGTTTCCCATGTCTGGCTGAGTAACGGCGAGAAACGGGCCATGAAGATCATTCATGACGTTAATAATGGTAAATTCCATATTAAGGTACGCTGGGTCTGGCTGGATGATACCAGTGTCCCCCAGTTTTGTCCCCAGGTTGACCGCCGTGTTCTACGCAATCTTGAAGTACTGCCTTTTCTGATTACCAGGGGGTGTCGGATTAACGGCCAGGATGCCATCTTTGCCTATTTCCCGGTGCGGACTACCTCTTCCCGGCCTGGCGCCCTGGAGTTGTCCGCTTCTCTTAATTACCTGCATCGCCAGAGCCGGGTAAACGCCTGGCGCCTGTCTCTTGTGGTTATTCTTCTCCTCGTGGCGGTTGGTCTCCTGATGTGGCATGTCGGGCAGCGTATGGTGGGGCAGCGCATGCAGCAACTGGTGCGCTTTGCCCGTCAACTTGGGCAGGGCCAGCTGGATAACCGTCTCTGTCTTGAAGGAGATGATGAGATCGCCGATCTCTGCCTTGAGATGAACCAGATGGCGGAACAATTGCAGGAGGCCAAAGAGCATCTCCTATCTGAGAATGAGGCCCGTATTGCCACGCTTGAGCAGCTGCGTCATACCGAGCGGTTGGTGACTCTTGGCAAATTATCCTCTGGTCTTGCCCATGAGCTTGGCACCCCGCTGAATGTTATTTCCGGCCGGGCCAGGCTTATTGAAAATGAGGACATGGAGCATGAGGAGGTGGTGGAAAATGCCGCTATTATCCGCCAGCAGACCGAGCGGGTAACCAGGATTATCCGCCAGATGTTAGATTATGCCCGCCGGACAAGCCCGCAGCGCACCAAAGTTAATTTGCGGGAGCTTATCGAGCAGGTGGTAGTTATTCTGCAGCACAGCGCCCGTAAACAGGCGGTGGAGATCGTCGTCAGCGGACTTATAGATAAGCCGCCGGAGATATTCGTCGATTATGGCCAGATTCAACAGGTTATAACCAATTTATTGATGAACGGTTTACAGGCCCTGCCCCAGGGCGGCCGTTTGGAGATCAGGCTGGCGGTGGGGGTTTACAGCCCGCCAGCGGCCGGGCATTACAAACCGGTGCCCTGCGCGGTTATAATGGTGCTTGATAACGGCCCCGGCTTGGCCGATGAGGTTCTGGAGCGGGCCTTTGAGCCTTTCTATACCACTAAGGGGGTTGGGCAGGGAACCGGTTTAGGCCTCTCCATTGCCCGGGAGATAGTTGTTGAGCATGGCGGCTGGATTACGGCGG
>CAZSOB010000172.1:0-3763 GCA_964608155.1 uncultured Desulfobulbia bacterium | reverse complement strand
CGTCATGATAAAAGGGCGTGTTTTAACTCTGACCTCCACTTTTCCCCGCTGGCGTGATGACAGCACTACCCCCTTTGTGCCGCGTCTGGCTGTAAATCTGCAGAAACTCGGCTGGCAGGTTGATATCCTGGCGCCCCACGCCCATGGTGCCGCGAAAACGGAAATTATTGACGGGCTGCGGGTCAGAAGATTCCAGTACCTGTGGCCATCATCCCGGCAAACCGTTTGTTACCAGGGCGGCGCCATGGTTAATCTGCGCCGGAATAAAGTCAATTATATTAAACTTCCGGCATTACTCTTTTTTGAATGGCTTTCTCTGCGCCGGAGTCTTGCGGCGGGCCGCTATGATATTCTGCATTCCCACTGGATTTTGCCCCAGGGGTTTATCGGGGCGCTGGCGGCGGGCGGCCGTATTCCCCACCTTATAACGGTGCATGGTGGTGATATCTTCGGCCTGCGGGGTGGGCTGTACGCTCGTGCTAAGAAATTCGCCCTGCGGCGGGCGGCTGGAATTACGGTGAATAGTTCCGTAACGGAAGAGGCGGTGCGGGATCTTGTTCCCGCTGCCGCTGTTATCGAGCGCATTCCCATGGGGGTAAAGGTAACGGCTCCCGGCAACGCCAAAAAGCAGGTGGATGAACTCCGCCGTTGTTACAGAAAAAATGGCGGCCCTCTGCTGATTTTTGTCGGCCGGGTTGTTGAGGAAAAAGGGCTGGCCGATTTGCTGGCGGCGCTGAAAATGCTGCTTGTTGATTCCGTGCCGGCTGCGCTGCTGGTCGTTGGAGAGGGACAGGACAGGCCGGAAATGGAGGAGCTGGCTCGTGAGCTGAGGATTGCTGATGCTGTTCATTTTGTCGGTTGGCAGCCAGCGGCGCAGGTTTCCGATTACCTGATTGCCGCCGATATTTTTGTCGGGCCGTCACGTACTGCCGTAAACGGCTGGATAGAGGCTCAGGGGCTGACATTCGTGGAGGCCATGATGGCAGGGACACCGGTGATAGCCAGCCGGGCGGGCGGTATTGTTGACGCTGTCCGGCACGAGCAGACCGGTCTGCTCGTTGACGAACGGGCCCCGCGGCAGATTTGTCAGGCCGTGAAATATCTGATAAATGATAAGCAGTTATACCGGCGCCTTGCCGCGAACGGCAGAAAGGTGGCCGAGGAAAATTTTTCAGAAGAGACCTCCGCCCGGGCCTTTGATAAGCTGTTCTCGCAGCTTTTGTCATGCCGAAAGTAAATTACCCCTGTCGGTTCTCGATTATTATTCCATATTATAATGACGCGGAAGGTCTGTCCGCCTGTTTGCAGGGTATCCACCGCCAGGAAGGCGGTCTGTCGTTTGAGATCATTGTGGTTGATGACTGTTCCGATCTTGATATTGCGGGAGAGATGAATGAGCAATATCCCCAGGTGATTTTTCAGCATTTAAGCCGTAAAAGTGGCCCGGGAGCAGCGCGGAACAGGGGGATTTCTCTCGCCAGGGGGGAGATCCTGGCCTTTATTGACAGTGACGCCGTTCCCTGTCCGGCATGGCTGACGAGTCTGAATGCCGAGTTCAACCGGGGGGCCGCGATAGTTTGCGGGCCTGTCCGCCACGAAGATAGTTTCTGGGCCAGAATGACCGCCCTGACCGCGTTTGGTGAGTATCTGGATGACCGGGACGGCTATCGGGAACATTGTTCCAGTGCTAATTACGCCATTGCCGCCCGCACAATGTCTTCTTTCTCCTATGACGAGACCATCCCTTTTGCCGGTGAGGATGTGCTGCTCTCCACTCAATTTACCATGGCAGGCTTGAAAATCCGCTATCTGAGCGCCGCCTGGGTGCTGCATAAACCCTCTCTCTCTGCGCGTCTGTATTTTCGGCGGGCATTTGTTTACGGTCTCGGCTTCAGGTCTTCAAGAGCACGTTGTAAAAATCTTGCCGGTTACGCCCTGCATAAATATTTGCGGGCCCTTAGTGCCGTGCCCCTCTTTTTTATACGGAGCGCTCTTGATTGTCTGCGGCTTGTGAGGCTGCGTAAAAAGCTGGCTGTCGATCTGTGGCAGTTCCCGGTTTTTATCGGCGGCATAATTTGTACCAGGGTGGTTTACGCCATGGGAGCGGCCATGGGATACGCGGGCCGGGACAGGTACTGAGGCTGGTTGATTATGAGAGCTGATACCGCCGTTATCATAGTTAATTATCATTCATGGGAGATGCTCTGCCGGTGCGTTCAGAGTCTTAAAGATCATCTCGACAGACCGGTTCATGTCATCGTGGTGGATAACAGTGAAGAGTCGGAATGTGATGAAATTCGCGGCCGGTATTCTGATCTGGAGCTGATTAAGGTTAAAGAAAATCGTGGTTTTGCCGCGGGCTGCAACGCGGGTCTGCGGCGGGCCCTGGAATGTGAGGTGGATTATATCCTGCTGCTGAACCCCGATACATGGGTGGAGAGTGATTTTCTTCAGAGTCTGCGGCCTGTTTTGGCGCGTGACCCCCGGATTGGCGCGGCCGGGCCGAAGATTCTGAGCTCTCATCTTCCGGGCGGTTTATGGAATGGCGGCGGGCGGCTAAACTGGTTTGCCGGGGGGACAAGAAAGATTGTGGCCGAAGAGGGTGATGAAGTGTATGAGGTGTCCTTTCTGTCGGGCTGCGCGTTGTTGCTGCGGGCCGAAGCGGTTCGTGAGGCGGGTTTCATGGCCGAGGAGTATTTTCTCTATTTTGAAGATACGGATTATCTACAGCGCTTATCAAGGGCTGGTTACAAAACTGTTTATGTCCCAGGGGCGGAGGTGCTGCATGAGGGGTCAGGAACAGTTGGTTTTCAAAGCGTCCGGTACGTTTATTATTTCTCCCGAAATAGAATATGGTTTATGCGGCGTTGGGCCAGGTGGTATCAACTGCTGATTTTTATGCTTTATAACACCCTGATTAAATTACCAGGGGCAGTAATTATCTTTGGTTTAAGCCAGAAACGACCGGCATTGGTGAGGGCCTATTTTAAAGGCTTCTGGCATGGTGTAAGCGGTAAAATGGGCCGGCAGTCGTTTTGAGTCAGGGGGCCGGAGAATTTGTTGATTAACTGTCTGGAAGCCGCTTTTGACTGTTGGCCGCTGCTTGCTGTCAAGGTTAAAGATTTGACCCCATGTTGTCCCATGTTGTCCATCTCTTCGGCGAGAAGAGCGAGATGGGCTTGCTCCTCGGCGGCCAGCCGCTGAAAAAATTCGCCGGACCCCGGTCTGCCGCTCTTAACCGCCATGCGGCTGTATAAATCGAAGGCCTGGGTTTCAAGGCCCATGGCCAGATCGAGAATTTCGTTTAATGAGTGGAGCGGGCTTGGCAGCCCCTTGATGAAATTGTTTATTTTCAGTCCCCCTTCCATGATTCCAGAGCTGGCCGCGGTGGGTTTAAGTTCTTCCCCGTATTCCTCTTTGTATTCCTCCCGGAGCCTGACTTTGTGGTGATTCTCAAAGCCCGCCAGAAGTTTGAATAATGTTTTATGTGCCGTATCCGTTGTCTCGTCGGCGAGATGATGGTAAAAAATCTGTAAGCCGTCCTCCATGGCATAGGCCAGGGATATGGCATCGGCAAAATCCATATCAGGGCGGAACAGTTCCATACCGCTGGACTCTGGCCCCTCCGCCCGCCGGTCTTCCCAGGCCTTTATGCCGCCGCTCATGTTAAATACAGTGGAAAATCCCTGTCCGGAAAGGAATTGGGCGGCCGCTCTGCTGCGGCCGCCGATGGCGCAATAAACAAAGGTGGGCTTGGCGGAAT